>DATFDN010000490.1:0-4010 GCA_035252035.1 Acetobacteraceae bacterium
GGAGCGATCGTGAACACCTCCTCGGGCGCCGGGGTCAAGGGCATCGCAGGTCAAGCCGCGTACTGCGCCGCGAAATTCGGCATCGTCGGCCTCACCAAGGCGGCGGCCCTCGACTACGCGAAGTCGAACATCCGCATCAACACCGTGTGCCCCGGCATCATCGAAACCCCTATGATGGACCGCTTCAGCGGCGGCACCCCCGAAGGGCGGGAGCGGGTGATTGCGCAGGAGCCGGTCGGACGTATGGGCAGGCCCGAGGAGATCGCCGCGGCCGTCCTCTGGCTGTGCTCCGACCCGGCTGCCTTCGTCGTCGGGCACGCCATGGTCATCGACGGCGGGCAAACGGTTTGACTTAAACGCGCTGGGCCTAGCCTTCTACTCAAACTACAGCCATAGGGGACCAATCTTGATGAATGCAGCCCTCTTGAGAATCGCGGCGTGCGCCGCCGCGATAAATGTCGCAGCGGCCTGTGCAGCCGAGCCGCAGGCTAACGCTCCCGTAGCCGGCCAGCAGATTACGCGCGCGGGAACCCAGCCTTCCATCGCCGCACCCTCCGCGCATTTCACGGGCCAGGCCCGTATCGATCCGGTCTGGCCTGCCAATAGCGACATCAACGCCTCGGGCGGTCTCGTGACCTTCGAGCCTGGTGCCCGCTCGGCCTGGCATACCCATCCGAGGGGCCAATACCTGATGGTCATATCCGGCGTGGGACTCACGCAGGAATGGGGCAAGCCCGTGCAGGTAATCCGTCCCGGCGACGTTGTCTGGTGCCCGCTCGGCGTCAAGCACTGGCATGGTGCTGCCCCGACAACGGCGATGACCCACTTGGCTGCCACCGGCACTGTTGACGGCAAGAATGTGATCTGGATGGAGAAGGTCAGCGATGAGCAATACAACGCCCGCTAAGCCGCTGAGGGTCGCCATCGCCGCTCTCGCCGCGACACTCGGCTTTGCCGCGCTGTTCCAAACCGCCGGTGCAGCCACTGCCACCAACCAGGAGCGCCCGTCGATGACTTCCGAACAAGCGCTTTCCGAGAAGCAACAGGCGATCGCCCCTATTGCAGCCTTCGCGGCAGTCGGCGACATGACGCAACTCAATGCCGCCCTGAATCAGGGGCTGGACGCTGGCCTCACCGTCAGCGATGAAAAGGAAATCCTAGTGCAGCTCTATGCCTACGCGGGCTTTCCCCGAAGCCTCAACGCACTGGGCGCGTTGATGAAGGTGCTGGAAGCGCGCAAGCAGCGTGGCATTGAGGACGCGGCTGGTCGTGGTCCTGGGCCGATCCCCACGGGCGAAAAGCTGCTTGAGGTGGGGACGGCCAACCAGACGAAACTTTCGGGTGGTCCGGTCAAGGGGCCGCTGTTCGAGTTCGCCCCGGCCATAGACGAGTTCCTGAAAACCCATCTGTTCGGCGACATCTTCGCGCGCGACAACCTCGACTGGCAAAGCCGCGAGCTGGCCACGGTAGGGGCGCTGGCTGCCATGTCGGGGGTCGAATCGCAATTGCAGGCTCATATCCGGATCAGCATGAACGTGGGTCTGACCGCCGCGCAACTTCCTCAAGTGGCCCAGGTGCTAACTGACCGTGGCCTGACAGCGGCGGCTGGACGTGTCGAAGAGGCGCTGAACAAGCAATTGGCGACGACCGCGAAGTGATATTGGATAGCATTAACATCATGCGTTTTCCGGAAGACGATTTGAGCCGCATCGCAGCGGCCGCCGTCTGGCTGTGCTCGGACGCAGCCGCCTTCGTCGCCGGGCACGCCATGGTCGTCGATGGGGGCCAAACAGTGTAATGCCCGCGGTCGGCGGCGGCGCCCGGTCGCCGCAGGCCACGCGGGCCTGTGGAGAGTCGTCCCGGTCCACGGGCGGCGCATTAATTCCAGAGGCGATGATGTCCGCCACCACCTCCCAGCCGCCCGCGTCGGCCCGTTCCGTCGCGGTGGCGCTGCTGCCGATCATGGCGGTGGTCCTGATCGCCTTCGTTGTCATCGGCCTCGCGATTCCGGTGCTCCCGCTGCATGTGCATCAGGGCCTTGGGCTCGGCACCTTCGTCGTCGGGCTTGTCACCGGCAGCCAGTTCGCGGCCTCGCTCCTCTCGCGGGTGTGGTCGGGGCAATATGCCGACACCCGAGGCGCCAAGCGCGCTGTCGTCGTCGGCCTGCTGATGGCCGCGATTTCCGGGCTGCTCTACCTCCTGTCGCTCCGCTTTGTGGACGCTCCAGTGACATCGGTCACGATTCTGCTTCTGGGCCGCACTCTGCTCGGCGGGGCGGAGAGCTTCATCATCACAGGGGCGCTGGCCTGGGGGCTGGCGCTCGTTGACGCGCGGAACACGGGCAAGGTCATCGCCTGGGTCGGAACGGCGATGTACTTGGCCTGGGCGGTCGGCGCCCCGTTCGGCACTGCCCTGTACGCGAACTATGGCTTCGTGGCGATTGCGCTCGCGACGGCGCTGGCCCCGCTCGGAACGGTGCTGTTCGTCGCCCCGCTCCGCCCTGTGGCGCCGCAGCTCCGCGGCCAGCCTGCATTCACCAAAGTCGCCCACGCGGTCTGGGTTCCGGGACTCGGCTTGGCGTTCAGCAGCATGGGCTTCGGCACGATCACCACCTTCGCCGCGCTGCTGTTCGTGGCGCGTGGCTGGAGTCCGGCTTGGCTCGCCTTCAGCGCCTTCGCGGTCGCCTTCATCGTGGCGCGCGTGGTCCTCGGGCACCTGCCGGACAGGTTCGGCGGCGCCAAGGTCGCGCTGGCCTGCGTGCTGATCGAAGCGGTCGGCCAGGCGCTCATCTGGCTGGCGCCCCGACCAGGCTTGGCATTGGTCGGAGCCGTGCTCACCGGCCTCGGTTACTCGCTGGTTTATCCGGGCCTCGGGGTCGAAGCGGTCCGGCGCGCGCCGCCTCAGAGTCGCGGCCTCACCATGGGGGCCTACACCGCCTTCTTCGACCTGGCGCTGGGCGTTACCAGCCCGGTGCTGGGGCTGATCGCGAGTGGGGCCGGCCTGGACACGGTGTTCCTCGCCAGCACGCTGGTCGTGCTCTGCGCCGGGGCTGTCGCGATGCGCCTGCTATACGCGCCGTCGCGCCGCGCCTAAAGCGCCCTAAGGCCTTCCGGGAAGGCTTTGCTTTATGACGAGAATGAGGGATTTTGCTCGCCATGGACGGCGACCGCACCGACGATCTGAAGGCGCTCTACCGGCGAGCGTTCAGGGATTTCGGGGCTAGCGCCCTTTGGAGCAGCCGACTCGTGCCCAACCCGAGGCCCGACGATGCGATGGCGATTACCCGCAGCCTTCGGGCGGAAGGTGATTTGCGAGCGCGGCGACTGGCGGAACAAATCGAGCAGGCGTGCCGCCGTGCTCCTCGCTAAGATTCAGTCGGATATCCTGCGATTGCTTGCCGCGCATCGCGACCCTGAGAGCTACGTCGCGGGCAGCACGCCCCTGAATGTGAACGCGTCGCGCTATTCCGGTGACATCGACGTGTTTCATGACCGCGAGGAACGGGTGGCGCGCGCGGCGCAAGAAGATAGCGCCGTGCTGCAAGCCAACGGCTACGATCTGCATTGGCTGCGGCGCGAACCAGCCATGTATTCAGTCGTAACCAGCAAAGGCGGCGAGGCGACCAAGCTTGAGTGGACGGTGGCGCAGCCCGACCCTGATCGGCTGGATGCCTACCAGACCCATGCGGGACAGCGGCGCGGCCATTGGCCGAGCAGCCCGGAAATCGCCGCCGCCATGTTCGAACGGTATAATGAAAAACCAAGCTCTTGATTCTAAAGGATTGAAACTTACGAGCCAGCGCGCATCCGCTTTCGGCGCGAAAGTCTTTTGTTGTTTCGGCGGCTCGTGCTGTAGAGCTATCCGGAAAGAACCTGGGACGGAGGCCCGGATCACATGGCTACCTACACCGCGGACCTGGCTTGGGCGCTTCAGGACGGCGAGGACTTTCCACGAGGCCGCTACAGCAGAGGGCACACCGTGAGCTTCGATGGGGGGACCAGTGTCCCGGC
>DATFDN010000491.1:0-8747 GCA_035252035.1 Acetobacteraceae bacterium
CATAACCTGAAGGCCGCAGGTTCAAATCCTGCCCCCGCAACCCACCCGCCCGCGCGCCACGCTCAGCCAGGAAGGCCGGCCGCCTCGCCACGGAAGCGCAACGATGCGCGGCGGGCGACTGGGATCAGATCCCCTCCGATCCCGCGCCGGATTAGACCCCAGAGTCCGCGCGGCTCGGCCAGGATCACCGCGATCGAGAGCGCGCCGAGCAGCATCAAGTGCCAGGTGCCGAGATCGGACAAATACTCCCGCAACACGAAGAACAGCATCGTTCCAAGCACCGGTCCTTCCAGGCTGCCGACCCCGCCGATCACGACATTGAAGATGACGAAGACCGTGTAATCGATGATGCTGAACGATGCCGCCGGAGAGATGCGGAGCTTCTGCAAAGTGATGATCGCCCCCGCGAGGCCAAGGAAGGGTGCCGTCCACAGGAAGCACAGCACGCGCGCACGCACCAAATTCACCCCCACCGAACCCGCGCCCTCCTCATTGTCACGCATGGCCGTTAGACCAAGCCCCACCCGGCTGCGCAGCAGCAGCCAGGTGCTGAGAAAGGCGGCCGCCGCCAGGAAAAGCGCCAGCCAATAGATCGCCACGTACCGCTCCGACGGGCGGGTGCCGAAGGCACGCGCGACGGAAAGCGGAAGGCTCACGCCGGAGCCGCCGCCAAACGCCGGGAGCTTGCCCGCTCCCAGCATGAACAGCTCCGCCACAACCCACGTGCCAACGGCGAGATAGGCGGCGCGCAGCCGGAACACGACCGCCATCGCGGGCAGTGCCAGGATAAGGGTCGTTGCTCCTGCAAGCAGAATTGCCAGATGCGGCTCGGTCCCCGCCAGGGTGGCGAAGCCGTAGAACGCATACGCGCCGATCCCCACGAAGGCTTGCTGGCCGACCGTGACCACATCCGCGTAGCCGGCCAGCAGGTTCCACATCAAGGCCAGCACCAGCATGGTCAGGAACTGGGTCAGCATGGAGATGACATCAAGCCCGAACAGCCAGGGCGCCCCCACCAGCACGATCGATCCCGCGCCGAGCAGCCACCGCCCGATGAGCACGCGCAGGAATTGCGACCGCACCATGCCTGCCCTCAGTATTTCGGAAAGAGCCCTTGCGGGCGCAGCAGGAAGATGAGCAGGAACGTCGCGTGTCCCGCGATGGCCTGCCACGCGGCATCGAACTCGCCGCCGACGCTTTGCGCGACACCCAGGACAACGCCCCCGGCGAGGGTGCCCCAGAGGCTGCCCAGCCCGCCGAGGACGACAGCCTCGAACGCGATCAGCAGCCGGCTTGATCCGCTGGTCGGATCGAAGTTCATCCGCATACCCATGAAGCACGCGGCGATCGCCGCCGTGGCTCCGGCCACGGCCATCGCGAGGGCGAAAATCCGCGGCGTGGACAATCCGATCAGGTCAGCGGCCGCGGCATCATCGGATGCCGCGCGAATGCGGGCGCCGAGGCGCGAGCGGTACAGGAAACCGTCGAGCAGCAGCACAAGCGTCACGGCGGCGAGCAGCGTCAAGAGCGGCAGCACGCCCACATAGAAGCCCGGCGCCACGCGGATCGTCGCTGTCTCCAGCGCGCCGCCCGGAAGGGTTCGCGTGTCCGCTCCGAAGCCTTGCAGCAAACCATTCTGGATGAGGACAGAGACGCCGAACGTGACCAGTAGCGCCAGCAGCGGATTCCGCCCTGAAATCCGGTGCAGCAGGAGCCGTTGCAGCGCATAGAAGCCCGCGCAGGCCGCCGGCAACGCGATCAGCATGGCCAGGAGCGGATGTAAGCCAAGCGCCACGCAGAGCGCGAGCGTCAGGAAGGAGATCAGCACGATCAGATCGCCATGCGCGATGTTGACGAAGCGCAGCACGCCGACCGTCAGCGACAGCCCCAGCGCGAACATGCAGTACAATCCGCCCAGCAGCACGCCTTGCACGACCTGGTTGGCGATTTCGGCGATCATCCGCTTCCCGCCCCGAAATAGTGCCGCATGATACTCTCCCGGTCGGTTTCGGACGGCCGGCCGGACAGCGCGACCCTGCCCTCAAGCAGGCAGTAAAACCGGTCGGACACCGCGAGCGAGCGGCTGATGTCCTGCTCGACCAAGAGGATCGTGATGCCCTGGCGCCGGATTTCCGGGATCAGGGCGTAAATGCGATCGATGATGAGCGGTGCGAGGCCGAGACTCAACTCGTCGCATAGAAGCAGGCTGGGGTCGGCGAGCAGGGCGCGGCCAAGCGCGGCCATTTGCTGTTCGCCGCCTGAAAGCTGCCCCGCGCGCTGATGGCGGCGCTCCCGCAGCACCGGGAACATGTCATAGATCTCGTCGATATCGGGTCCGCCCCGCCGCCCGACATCCCAGCCGATCCCGAGATTTTCCTCGACCGTGAGCGAGGGGAACAATCGCCGCCCCTCCGGCACGAGGGCGATTCCGCCTGCGACGATCGAAGTGGTCGGCAGGGCGGCGATGTCGCGTCCGTCGAAGCGGATGCTCCCGCTGACCCGGCCCGCCTGGCCCACGATGGCCTTGAGGAGCGACGATTTTCCCGCTCCGTTGGCGCCGATGATGGCGACGATCTCGCCGCGCGAAACCTCCATGTCGATGTCGTGCAGCGCGCGGAACTGACCGTAGAACACCGACAGGCCAGAGATCGATAGCA
Organism: Acetobacteraceae bacterium; assembly: GCA_035252035.1. Classification (GTDB taxonomy): domain Bacteria; phylum Pseudomonadota; class Alphaproteobacteria; order Acetobacterales; family Acetobacteraceae; genus DATFDN01. The sequence continues at coordinate 2,658 of DATFDN010000491.1, forward strand.
GCGGTCCCACTCACCGCCCCTCCGTGCCGAGATAGATCTCCTGAACGCGCGGATCGGCCAGGACCGCGTCAGGCGCGCCCTCGGCCAGCACGGAGCCGCCGTGCAGAACGGCGATCCGGGTCGCGATCCGCCGCAGGGCTTGCACCACATGCTCAATCCAGATCACGGCCATGTCCGGGCTCTGCGCCTTGCCGACAATGCCGAGCAGCGCGGCGCATTCGGGTTCGGTCAATCCGCCGGCGATCTCGTCCAGCAGCAGCAGCTTCGGCGCCACCGCCAGCGCCTTGCACAGTTCCAGCCGCTTCAGATCGAGCAATGTCAGCTCTCCGGCCGAGCGCGCGTGGTGCCCCGCCAAGCCGGCCACATCCAACACCGCCTCGGCATTGCGGCGGCCCTGGCGCAGACTCGCGCGGCCACCATGCACGGCGGCGACCAGGACGTTTTCGTACACGCTCATGTGCGTGAACGGACGCGGCACCTGGTAGGTGCGGCCGATCCCGAGCCGGCACCGGTCCCAGGACCGCAGCCCGGTTATGTCGCGCCCTGCGAGGCGGATCACGCCGGCGGACGGCGCCAACACGCCGGCGATCAAATTGAACAGCGTGCTCTTGCCGGCCCCATTCGGCCCGATGATGCCCAGCACCTCGCCCGGACTGACCGCGAGCGACAGATTTTCGATGACGCGAAGCTGGCCGAAGCTCCGGCTGAGGCCCGCGACCTCCAGGAGCACGCGACTAGCTGCCGTACGTCATCGGCTCGGGATGGCCGCCGAGCGGGATTTCAGGCGCCAATGCGTTGTCCACGATCACCAGTTCGAGCGGCCATCTCGATCCCTTTCGCCACTGGCCCGCGACCAGCGGGGTGAGCGATGTGTTCGGGAATGGGCCTTTGGAAAAGTTGATCGGGCCGACAATCGATTTGTAGTCGGTGGTGCGCAGAGCGTCGCGAATCGACTCCGGTTTGTCGAGATCCTGCGAGCGTTTCAGCACGTCGAAGCAGACCTCCAACAACGAGTGCCTGAAGCCGAGCGCCATCGAGGCTTGCCGGCCACTGGCTTTTTCGTATTCGTCGGCGAGCTGGGCGGAGCTCTGGCCGGTCATGGCCGAGCTGTACGGATGGAAGCGCGACCACCAGACCTCGATGGAGAAATTGATGGCACGGTCGCCGTAGGGATAAACGCCCGGCGGAAACTCGGCGACCTTGCCCGCCGTCACGGCCCTGGGGTGGTACGCCTGGCGCGCGGATTCGTTCCAGAACGTGGTGAAATCCGGCGCGGGCAAGACGGCCAGGACCGTGTCCGCGTTGCCGGACTTGAAGGCGGCGATCTGGGCGTTGAAGTTGCTCGCCGGAAGGTCGAAGCGGCCGGGATCGACGATCTTGAAGCCGCCCTTGGTTATGACCGGCGGCATCACGCGGGAGAAGGCATTTCCGTCGTCGTCGTTGGCCCAGAGGACGCCCAAGGTCTTCGTGGCGCTGACCTTGCCCCAGACGGCGATGAAGGCGTGGATTCCCTCGTCGGCGGAGAAAAAGAAGTTGTAGGTCCACTCGAACCCTTTCTTCGGGTCGCCGTGTCGGCCAAAGAACCATGGCTCCAGCGGCGCGTCGTTGGACAGGCACGGCACGCCGTTCGCCTCGCATTGGTCGGAGACCGGATTGACCGTCTCCGGCGTGGCGAAGGCCAACATGATATCGACCTTGTCCTTCAGGATCAGGTCGAGTGCCACCTCCGACGCCCGGTTCGGGTTCGATTGACTGTCCTTCAGGATGATCTGGAACGGATGGTTCGCGCCGTTGACCTTGAGCGTGCCGCCGTACGTGCGCTTGACCTGGTCCAGAACGAAGGGAACATGCTCGGAGAACAGGGCGAGCGGGCCGGTCATGGGGACAACGAGGCCGATCTTGAGCGGACGCGGCACCGCGACCGCCGGTCGCGCGAGCGGCAGGCCGGCCGCACCCGCCATCGCCAAGCCCTTCAGGATCGATCGCCGGCCAAGCGGGCCGAGAACGGCGTTCATCTCGGCATCCTCCCAAGTATTGTGCTTGCTTTCGCGCCAGCACATCATAACGGAGCAAACGTCGTCAATGCTCGCCGGCGGCACGAGGGAGGATCATGCAGGCGCTTGAAGGCTGCCGCGTCCTAGACATCGCCACGTTTCTCGCCGGGCCGTTTTGCGCCACCCAGCTCGGCGAGTTCGGCGCCGAGGTCATCAAGGTCGAGTTGCCGGAGGTGGGCGACGCGACCCGCCGCTTCGGCACGATCAGCGCCTGCGGCGACAGCCTGCCCTGGCTGTCGGAATCGCGGAACAAGAAGTGCATCACGCTCGATCTGCGCAAGCCGGACGGCGCCGCGCTGCTCAAGCGCCTGGTCGCCATCGCCGACGTGCTGGTGGAGAATTTCCAGCCCGGCACGATGGAGCGATGGGGGCTGGGCTGGGATGCGCTGCGCGCGGTGAATCCGCGCCTCATCATGGTGCGCGTCTCGGGCTACGGCCAGACTGGCCCGTACCGTGACCGGCCGGGCTTCGGGCGAATCGGCAACGCGTTCGGCGGGCTGTCCTTCCTCGCCGGCTATCCCGACCGCGCGCCGGTGACGCCGGGTTCCGCGACGATCCCGGACTACCTGGCCGGGCTGTACGGCGCGCTCGGCGCGCTGCTGGCGTTGCAGGCGCGGCAGAAGACGGGTCAGGGCCAGGTCGTGGACATCGGCCTCTACGAGCCTGTCTTCCGCATCCTCGACGAGCTTGCCCCGGCGTTCCAGCAGACCGGGTTCGTGCGCCAGCGCATGGGGCCGGGCACGGTGAATGTCGTGCCGCACAGCCACTACCCGACCAGGGACGGGCGCTGGATCGCCATTGCCTGCACGTCCGACAAGATCTTCGCCAGGCTGGCCGAGGCGATGGAGGCGCCGGAGCTCGCCGAGCCCGCGAAGTGGGGCCTCCTGGCACGGCGCGAGGCGGAACGCGCGGCGGTGGACGCAGCCGTCGCAGCCTGGACGGGGCGGCACGACCGGGCCGAATTGCTCGCCAAATGCGAAGCGGCGCAAGTGCCATGCGGGCCGGTCTATGCGATCGACGAGATCTTCGAGGACGCGCAGTACGCGGCGCGCGGCAACATCCTGCGTACGCGGGATGCGCGGATCGGGGAGATCGCCGTGCCGAACCTGGTGCCGCGCCTCAGCGAAACGCCGGGGGAAGTGCGGTGGCTCGGCCCGGCGCTCGGCGCCCATAATGACGCGGTCTATCGGGACATGCTCGGTCTGGATGACGGTGAGTTGCAACGCCTGCGCCGGGTGGGAGTCATTTGATACCAGCCATCCTGGATGCTGGCCCCTGGAAAGTGGCAACCATCAACGTCGCCGGGCGGCCGCGGCGCATCCACACGCGGAATGAGACGATCCCAGCCTTGAACTTCAGGGTCGCGCTGGTTACATGTAACCGCATGAGAGGGAGGGTGCCGTGGGCGCCGCCAGGTCATCTCGGGACAAGGTTCGGCGCCATCGGGACAGCCTCCGGGAGCAGGGGCTACGGCCGGTCCAGATATGGGTACCGGACACGCGGTCCCCTGCTTTCGCCGAGCAAGCGCGCCGCCAGTCCGAGGCCGTTGCCCAGAGCGAACACGGGGCGGACGATCAGGCGTTCGTTGACGCGATTTCGGCTGAGTGGGCATGAGGCGGGGAGAACTCTGGGCGGTATCAGGAGGAGTCTATGCCAGCAAGCCACGTCCGGCCCTGATCCTTCAATCAGACCGGTTTGGCGGGACCGCATCCGTGACGATCATACCCTGCACCACCGATCCGACCAATGCCCCGCTGTTTCGCCTCGATCTTGCGCCGGACGGTGACAACGGTCTCCGGTCGCGTTGTAAGCTTATGGTGGATAAGATCACAACGATACCACGCTCAAACGTTGGACGCCAGATTGGCCGGCTGAGCGACGACGACATGGTGCGCGTGGTTCGCGCGATGGTCGTGTTCATCGAGATTGCGTGACAATCTGGGGCGTTCTCAGGCTGACTGTGTCGCCTCGGGAGGCTGGATTGCTTCGTCGCTTCGCTCCTCGCAATGACAGGCTTGCCGCTCTAATGGGTTTGGACTCCACGCCTCGCCCCGGCCCTCTCCGCCCCGAGGGGCGGAGAGGGAGTCAAGGTTACGCCGTGCGGTCGCCCGCCATGCCGAGGGCGGCTTGGGCGGCGGCGAGGCGGGCGACGGGGACGCGGTAGGGGCTGCATGAGACGTAGTCGAGCCCGATCTCCTGGCAGAACGTGATGGAGGATGGATCGCCGCCGTGCTCGCCGCAGATGCCGAGCTTGAGATCCGGCTTGGTGGCGCGTCCGCGATCGGTCGCGAGCCGGACCAGGGCACCGACGCCCTCGATATCAAGTGATACGAATGGGTCTTTCGGAAGAATGTCCTTCTCGACGTAGAGCGGCAGGAACTTGCCCGCGTCGTCGCGCGACAGCCCGAACGTGGTCTGAGTTAGGTCGTTGGTGCCGAAGCTGAAGAAATCGGCCACTTCGGCGATCTTGTCGGCGATGATCGCGGCGCGCGGCAGCTCGATCATGGTGCCGACGCTGTACTCGATCTCGCGGCCGGCCTCCTTGAAAACGCGCGCCGCCACCGTTTCAACTTGAGAGCGCGTGATTTCCAGCTCCTTCCTGGTGCCGACCAGGGGAATCATGATCTCCGGCACTGGCGCGGCACCGATCTCGGCGGCGGCGGCCAGCGCGCCTTCGAAGATGGCGCGGGCCTGCATTTCGTAGATTTCCGGGTACGAGATGCCGAGGCGGCAGCCGCGATGCCCGAGCATCGGATTGGCCTCGGCGAGTTCCGCGGCGCGGCGGCGCATCGTCTCGACATCGGTGCCGAGCGCCTCCGCGACCTCCGCCAGCTCGGCCTCTCCGTGCGGCAGGAATTCGTGCAGGGGCGGGTCGAGCAGGCGGATCGTCACCGGCAGTCCCGCCATGATTCGGAACAGCTTGCGGAAATCCTCGCGCTGGAACGGCAGCAGGCGCGCGAGCGCGGTCCGCCTGCCGTCCTCGCCGCGCGCCATGATCATCTGGCGCACCGCGCCGATGCGCTGCGGGTCGAAGAACATGTGCTCGGTGCGGCACAGCCCGATGCCCTCGGCGCCGTATTTGCGGGCCGTCTCGGCATCCAGCGGAGTCTCGGCGTTGGCGCGCACCTTGAGCCGGCGGGCTTCGTCCGCCCATTCCATCAACGTGCCGAAATCGCCCGACACCGCAGGCTCGATCATCGCAACGCTGCCGGCGAACACTTCGCCCGAGCCGCCGTCCAGCGTGATGGTCTCGCCGGCCTGAATGACCTTGCCGTTCGCGGCCAAGGTTTGGGCGTTGTAGTCCACGGTGATCCCGCCGGCGCCCGCGACGCAGGGCCGGCCCATGCCGCGCGCGACCACGGCGGCGTGGCTGGTCATGCCGCCGCGCGTGGTGAGGATGCCCTTGGCGGCGTGCATCCCATGGATGTCCTCCGGGCTGGTCTCGATGCGCACGAGGATGACGGACTCGCCCTTGGCGGCGCGCGACTCCGCCTCGTCGGCGCTGAACACGACAGAGCCGCACGCGGCGCCGGGGCTCGCCGGCAAGCCCTTGGCGAGCAGCGTGCGCGGCGCGGCCGGGTCGAGCATCGGATGGAGGAGCTGGTCGAGCGCCGAAGGGTTGACGCGGCGCACCGCCTCGTTCTGGTCGATCAGGCCCTCGCGCGCCATCTCCACCGCGATGCGGAGGCTTGCCGCCGCGGTGCGCTTGCCGCTGCGGGTTTGCAGCATGTAGAGGTGGTTCTTCTGGACCGTGAACTCGATGTCCTGCATGTCGCGATAGTGCTGCTCAAGCTTGCGGCGCACGTCCAGCAGCTCGCGGTACGCTTGCGGCATCGCGGTTTCCATCGGCATTTCGCCGGGCCGGCCGCGCGCCGCGGAGAGGGGTTGCGGGGTTCGGATGCCCGCGACCACGTCCTCGCCCTGCGCGTTGACCAGGTACTCGCCGTAGAAGACGTTCTCTCCGGTCGATGGATCGCGAGTGAAGCAAACGCCCGTGGCGCAATCATCGCCCATGTTGCCAAACACCATCGCCTGC
>DATFDN010000492.1:0-5476 GCA_035252035.1 Acetobacteraceae bacterium
CTGGAGCGGCTAGGCGCGGCGTGCGCCTTCGAGGCGGCCAATGCAACGGACCCCTGAGATCTTCCCGACCTTGGCCTAGATCGTGCCGAAGGCATCAGGCAAGGGCACTGGCCGAACGGATGAGCGCATCATTGCCCTTCAAGGTCCGACCTGATAGGGCGAGGCCATCCGCGCCGCGTCCGAACTGCCTACGGCAGCCGGCCCAATCCTTTCTGTGCTGACCCATGATCGAGCTTCGGGGGCGCGGCCGCCAGCCCACGACGGCCCGCACGCCGGCAGCCATCATGCCCGGCTGGACCTGACTGCGCCAGCGCGTGGGGAGGTGGCTCCGGGCGGATTCCCAGAGTCTCTGCACCACCTCACGCAGCCCCGCAGTGGCAGTAGCGCTCGTATCGGCCCCACAGGGATTTCAAGGGCTTGCCTCGCGGCCACTCGAATGTCGCCATTGCCGCGCGCGCGCGGGGCCTTTGGGAGAAGCCGGTCGGCAACTGATCAGCGGGTGGCGGCGATGACGTCGATTGAAGTGGTGTCCGCGTCGCTCCGACCACTCTGCCTCGCGAACTAAGGCCAATTCGACTCCACCCGCTCGAATGGTTCAAGGCAGTTCGAATACCGTTCGAGGCGGTGCGGCGGCGGGTGGCGGGTGCCAACCCGACGCGAAAACCACTCTCCACCATTTTCAAGCCGTTGCCGGCCGGGCTCCCAAATGTCGCAAATGTCGCTTGCGCGCGCGGGCATTGGGAGAAGCCGGGTAAGGAATAGTAAGAAAGAGGGTCAGATGCCTTGTTATGCTCGCGCACGCGCGAGAGACATTTGCGACAAATGGGCCTCGAATGGCCTTTCCGGGGTGTCGTATTGGGGTCGGCTTGTCGCAAATGTCGCAAGGCCACGGTTCCTCTAGGCTCAGAGGGCAGAGCGGACCACCAATCCCTCGTTAGCGGACCGCGCCGGCTCGCAAGCCCCCTTGCGACATCTGCGACATCGAGCCTCACGCCTTTGGCGCCCGCATCTTGGCGAAGGCTTCGGCAAGGTGCTCCTTGGCCTTCTGGCGCCTCTCGGCCTCTGCCTTAGCACGCGCGGCGAATTTGGTGTGTACGCGAGGGTTGACCTGCCAACTCGTCACGCCCTTCGCGGGGTTTGTGGGCGCTTCCGGCTCCAGCCAGCCCACCGCAACCAGGCTGCCCATCACTGCCATCAACTCACGTGCCGCCTCAGGTGGCCTAAGCGCGCCGTAGGCGCGGGTGATGTCACGCGTTGTGATGCGCGACGTTCCTCGTGCGAGAATGAAGCCGGCAATCCACTGCGCGTGACCGGTTTGCGCAGTGGAGAACATGACGTTTTCTGCGCGACGTAGGTGCGGAAGCACAATCTCCCGCATATAGGACGCGACCTTTGCAGCAACGCTTTCCGGTATGACCGGCGCGAACGGCCTCACATCTTTCCCCGTCAGGCGGGGCGCCTCGACGATCTCGATCAGGTGATACGTAAGGCAGAGCCGCGCGAAGAGCCCGCGGCACTTTTCAAGTGCGGCTTTCATGCGGGACGAAGTGTCTGGGATTGCCGACAGTGCTACGACGAGAGCGTCGATGTCCTCGCGGTGTTTGTGTGCCTCTGCGTGGAACACCACCGGCTGCACATGGTCATCGTCGCCGACTGCGTTTGGCCGCAGAGCCATCAGGGCGGGAAACAAGGCTTCGTATTGGCTGACCGCCTCGTGGTCCGGTTTCCGATCGGCTCCCAGCATCTGCTTGTCAGCAACGCAGTACATGAACCGCTGCAGCAACCCGTCGTCTGCTGCGTCGCGCGCCACACGCTGAATTGGGCCGGGTTGGATGCCGCCCAGGAAGCATGCGGACCAATCGGGAACGAAGAATGAGCCACGTCCGACGCGATCGACTGCATAGCGCCCGCCATTGTATAAGCGCAGGTAAGCGCCTCGATCACTGCCGCCTTTGCCGCCCGCTCGGTATCGATCGAGGCTGCCGAAGAACTCGCTCATTTCGTCGTGCCGGCTGAGGACTTTGCGACACGGAACCCGAAATCGGGAGTCCTCATCGTCACGAAGCACTTCGGACAGCGCCTCGATTGTCGCACCCTCGACCAGGAAGCGGTCACACTTGGGCTTTGGTGGTGCCGCCTTCTTGTCCGCCTTCTTTGTCGCCGCTTCTTCGAGGCGCCATTGCCGCATTTCCTCAGCGTGCCTGGCGCGGGCCTTCTCTTCCAGCTTGCTGATAGGTCTGCTGCAAGCGGCGATAACCGGCGTCTTCAGGGTTGAGGGATCGCCAACAATGGCGCCCCAAAGCCGCGCGTTCTCCAGCCAGGTGTTGTCGTGGCGTTTCGGCTGGACAGCCCAGTCATCGGAGATGACGGTCGCGCAGCACACAATTGCGCAAAGTGCGACAGCGGCGGGATCGACGCCCATGCGGGCCGCCGTGTCTGTCGCAAATCGCCAGATGACGTTCGGCACATGATGTGGCTCCAGGAGAGGGGTGCCATGGACGTCGTCGTTCAGGAAGTCAACTGGATCATCCCACCCACCCCCGCTGGGCCCGCTATCCGCTCTGGTGGCTTTCGCTTGGGTGTCTTCACCGGGTGACGGTGCACCTTGTGGTTCTAGCTCTCCATCTACCCAAGGCGGCATCTCGTCGTAGGACGGCCCTGGTGGCTTGCTGCCATATCCCGGGTGCTGCCAGCCGTGCAGCCGGGCGAGGTAGAAGATTGAGCCGGCGCCGCCTCGTGTTGGGGGCGAGCAGTGGAATCGCTGCCAGCGGGCCTCACAGGCTCCCGCCTCGTGCTTACAGGACTTGGCGGACCAGGCTTTCCACAGTTCCAGGCCCTCTAGACTGCCGCCAGTAGCCGCATAGACGAGCAGCCCGCGCGTGTTCCAGACCTCCCAATGCAGATCGGGATTGGGAAGGATCTCCAAGGCGGAACGGACAATGTCAATCGGTGCCTGCAACTCGCGGCGGGGACGTACCTCGAAGTTACTAGGCCGTGGCCTGGGGTTGTCCGTGGCTTGGGTGCCAGCCGCCTCGGCGGCAACCTCCAGCAGTTCCAGGGCTTCGGCGAGGTGGACCTCGGCGCGATCGTTCAGCGCCACAATGCGCGCAAGGCGCGGCTTGCTCTGGTCCTTGAGGTGCCAGCTTCCGGGCCAGCGGACGGGATGCACCGGGGGCGCCATTGTGGGATCAGCGCCCACTAGAAGGCATGCCAGCCGGCGGGCTCGCTTCAGGGCCGCGTGTTCCTCGGCGGTTCGGGTCGGTTCGGACAGCCGCCAGTGCGCGTGCAGCTTGGGGTGCACCTCGCCCGTCTCGGGGCCAACTATCTCGCCTCCCGACGCGACCACCACGGTTGCAGGGCCGAGTAACCCTTCCAGCCGCTGTAGTGCTTCGGGCGGGTTACCGTCGTCGAGATCGAGCGAGATCGCCAGTCCGTTTGCGAGAGCGTCCTCGGTTGCGCGTTTATCATCGGTGAACGTCGCGACTGGTGGGGCGAAGATCCATCTGGCCGTCGCCGAGTTCCGCGCAGCGGCCACTGCCTCAAAGACGATGGGCTGTAGGCCGTGTCCGTTGATGCGAGTGGCCCGGATGTATGGGGGCGGCTTGTCGCGCTCGTACAGGAAGGCGCGGATAGAGACGTAGGTATCGTCTTCCGCGTAGGGGAACAGAGCATTAACGAACCGCTCCAGTTCGTCACGGTCGGGCTCAAGGTGTGCACGGCTCGACGAGGCAGCGCGATTGCCGCTGATGGGCTCGGATGCGGAGACGGCGCTCATATCGCCTCCACAACGCCGAGGCGATCAGCACGAGTAACCGCGGTCATAGGGCCGACTCCGATCGCATCGAGCAAGTGCGCCGGGTCATCCGATGCTTGATGGGGCGCTTCACAGCGGCCATCGGTTGACCTCTCGTGAGGCATGGAGGAATTGCGGGTGTAGCTGAGACCAGTTATCGAGGCAGTAGGGAAGGCCGGCCCTATGCCCCCGCACGTGTGCCGCGCGTTGCGGAGGCACGTTTATGCAGTGTTCTTACGGGGTCGAGCGGCGATACGGACGTCCGCACGGGGCATGGCTTCTAACGCGGCCAAACCGCTCGGGAGGTAGTGTCCGCGGGCGTGGTGGAAATTTGGCCTTGCTGAGGGTGTAGGCGGAGGTGGCCATCGGACCGGTTGGCTAAGGTGGAGTTGCGACGCTTCAACCTGACGCCGAGGGACCGATGACCGATCAAAGTCTACCGCTGGCCGAGCTGCTGGCCAAAGCCGGAGACGGCGACTTCCTGCGCAGCGTGGCGGAGGCCGTGGTGCAGTTGCTGATGGAGGCCGACGTGGAGGGCCTGATTGGCGCCGGGCGGCACGAACGCACGGCCGAGCGGAGCACCTACCGGAACGGCTATCGCGACCGCGCCCTCGACACTCGGCTCGGCACGCTGCAACTGCGCATCCCGAAGCTGCGGCAGGGCAGCTACTTCCCGCCGTTCTTGGAGCCGCGCAAGACCTCCGAGAAGGCGCTGGTTGCGGTGATCCAGGAAGCCTGGGTCAGCGGCGTCTCGACCCGGCGCGTGGACGAGCTGGTGCAGGCGATGGGGCTTGCGGGGATCGGCAAGAGCACGGTCAGCAAGCTGTGCAAGGAGATCGACGAGCGTGTCGGTGCCTTTCTCGGCCGCCCGCTGGAGGGCGAGTGGCCCTATCTCTGGCTGGACGCCACCTACCTCAAGCAGCGCGAAGGCGGACGCATCGTCTCGGTGGCGGCGATAATCGCCGTGGCGGTGAACACCGAGGGCAGGCGGGAGATCGTCGGCCTGCACATCGGCCCGAGTGAGGCCGAGCCCTTCTGGGCGGCTTTCCTCAAGAGCCTGCTGCGTCGCGGCCTGCGCGGGGTGAAGCTGGTGATCTCCGACGCCCACGAGGGGCTGAAGGCCGCGATCCGGCGCGTCTTTGGGGCATCCTGGCAACGCTGCCGCGTGCATTGGATGCGCAACGCCCTGGCCCATGTGCCGAAGGGCCAGCAGAGCATGGTCTCGGCCGCCCTGCGCCAGGCGTTCCTCCAGCCCGATCGCGCCAGCGCCAGCCAGGCCCGGCGCCATGTCGCCGACCAACTGCGGGCGAAATGGCCGAAGCTCGGCGCGTTCATCGACGACAGCGAGGCCGACGTGCTGGCGCACATGGACTTCCCCGTGCAGCATCGGACGAAAATTCACTCCACGAACCCGCTTGAGCGCCTGAACAAGGAGGTGAACCGGCGGGCCGATGTCGTCGGCATCTTTCCGAATGAGGCGGCGATCGTCCGCCTGATCGGCGCCGTGCTGCTGGAGGCCAATGACGAGTGGCAGCTCCAGCACCGCTACATGCAGACGGAGGCGATGGCCGAGCTCACGCCGCCCCTGATCGAGGCCGTGCCAACCCCGATTTCCACCGCAGCCGCATGATCCATGGCCACCTCAACCTACACCCAAATTCCACCACGTTGACGGACGTGACC
>DATFDN010000493.1:0-3275 GCA_035252035.1 Acetobacteraceae bacterium
CTACGATCCCGACCGCTTCGCTGGCGGCGCGCTGCGCCTCGATCCGCGCGCGGCGCGGAACGCCCTGGCGGCGCATGTCGGCGGGCCGCTCGGCCTCGCCCCGGAGATGGCGGCGGTCGGCGTGGTCGAGATGGTGGACGAGACCATGGCCAATGCCGCGCGCGTCCACGCGATCGAATCCGGCAAGAGCTACGAGGGGCGCACCCTGATCGCCTTCGGCGGCGGCGGACCGGTCCATGCCTGCCGGATCGCCGAGAAGTTGGGGATCGCGCGCGTGCTGGTCCCCTCCGGCGCGGGCGTGGGCAGCGCGATCGGCTTCCTGCGCGCGCCGATCGCCTATGAGCTGGTGCGGAGCCTCTATCAGCGGTTCTCGGTGTTCGATGTTGCCGGCGTGAATGCGCTGCTCCAGGAGATGGCGGAGGAGGCACGCCGGATCGTCGAGCAGGGGAGCTTCGGGGCCGCCCTCGCCGAGACCCGGATCGCCTACATGCGCTATATCGGGCAGGGGCACGAGATCCCGGTCCCGCTTCCAATCGGCGCCCTGGCCCCTGGCGATGTGGCCGCGATCCGCGCCGCGTTCGACGCCGCCTATGCGCGCTTCTATGATCGCCCCGTGCCCGGCTCCGATGTCGAGGTGATGAGCTTCGCCGTGCGGATCGCCACCGAAGTCCCGGAGGAGACCGCATCCGGTGTTCAGCGCGCGGCCTACGCGCCCTCCCCTGCCCGCTCCCAGGCGGTGCGCGAGACGACCACCGGCGCGGTGCGCGACTACGCCGTGCATGACCGCGCCGGCCTGGCGCCGGGGACGCGCGTCGCTGGCCCCGCGATCATCGCCGAGGACGAGACCTCGACCCTGATCGCGCCGGGCTGGGCGGCGCGGATCGATGGGTTCGGATACATAGCGATAGAGCGGGAGTGAGACGGATGGTCGTCGCCGTGAGCACCCAAGCGGACACCACATCCCTCGCCCAAATCCAGCGCCAGATCATGTGGAACCGCCTGATCGCCGTGGTGGAGGAGCAGGCCCAGACCATGATCCGCACCGCCTTTTCGACCACGGTGCGCGAGGCGGGCGACCTGTCGGCCGGCATCTTCGACCTGCGCGGGCGCATGATGGCCCAGGCGGTGACGGGCACGCCCGGCCACGTCAACTCGATGGCCGAGAGCGTCGGGCACTTCCTGCGCAAGTTCCCGGCCGAGGCGATGCGGCCGGGCGATCACTACATCACCAACGACCCCTGGCTCGGCACCGGCCACCTGCACGATCTCACCGTGGTCACGCCCGCCTTCCTGCGCGGGCGCATCGTCGGGCTGTTCGCCAACACCGCGCACGTCATCGACATCGGCGGCCTCGGCATGGGTCCGGAGGGGCGGTCGGTGTTCGAGGAGGGGCTCTACATCCCGATCGTGAAGTGCTTCGACCAGGGCCGGCCCAACGAGACCTTCTTCGACTTCATCCGCGCCGGCTCCCGCCTGCCGGTCGAGCTGGAGGGCGACATCTATTCGCTGTGCGCCTGCAACGAAGCGGGCGCGCGGCGGCTGGTCGAGATGATGGACGAGTTCGAATTGGACAGCCTCGACCCGCTCGCCTCGTTCATCTTCGACCTGTCGCTCTCCGCGACCCTGGCCGAGATCGGGCGGCTGCCGAAGGGCACCTTCGCCGCCCAGATCTACTCGGACGGCTACGACGATCCCGTGCGCCTCGCCGGCGCCATGACGATCCTCGACGACGCGATCGAGGTGGACTTCGCCGGCACCTCCGGCCTGTCGAACCGGGGCATCAACGTCCCGCCCGCCTATTGCCGCGCCTATTCCTGCTTCGGCATCAAATGCGTGGTGGCGCCCGAGGTGCCCAACAACTGGGCGAGCCTCAGGCCGTTCCGAATGAAAATTCCCGAGGGCTGCATTCTGAACGCGCCGCGTCCCTACCCAGTCTCGGTCCGCCACGTCATCGGGCACCTGCTGCCGGATCTGATGATGGGGTGCCTGCACCAGGCGGTGCCGGACCGCGTGACGGCGGAAGGCGCCTCGGCCCTGTGGAACCCGCCCTTGCGCGGCGGCGGGTCAGTGTCCGGCCAGGGCAGCGGCAACCGGCCGGTGATCGCCGATTTCGAGATCATCACCTTCAACTCGGGCGGCACCGGCGCCCGCCCGAACGCCGACGGGCTGGACGCCACCGCCTTCCCCTCCGGCGTGCGCACCATGCCCGTGGAAGCGACGGAGAACGTTGCTCCGGTGATCTTCTGGCGCAAGGAACTGCGCCCGGATTCCGGAGGCGCCGGACGCGCGCGCGGGGGCGCGGGTCAGGTTATGGAGATCGCCACCAAGGGCGACCTGGAGTTCGCGGTGAACGCCACCTTCGACCGCGTCGGGCACCCGCCGAAGGGCCGCGAGGGCGGCGTGGACGGGGCGCCCGGCGTCGTGCGCCTGAAGTCCGGCGCGAGGCTGCGCACCAAGGGCTTCCAGGTCATCCCGGACGGCGACCGGCTGATCCTCGAACTGCCGGGCGGCGGGGGCATGGGTGATCCGGCAACGCGCGACCCGGACCTTGTGGCGCGGGACGTGCGCGATGGGCTGGTCTCGGCGGAAGCCGCGCGCAGGCTTTATAAGGTCGGAACGGACCGCCCTAGGAACAACCAACAATGACCCCCCGCCACGACCTCATCATCCGCGACGCGACCATCTTCGATGGCACCGGCGCCCCGCGCTTCACCGCCGATGTCGGCGTCAGCGGCGAGCGCATAACCGCGATCGGCGACCTCGGCGCTGCCTCGGCCGATCGCGAGGTGATCGGCACCGGCAGGGCGCTCGCCCCCGGCTTCATCGACGCGCACACCCATGACGACCGCGCGGTGCTGTGCGGACCCGAGTGTATGCTGTGCAAGATGTCGCAGGGCGTGACCACGGTCGTCGTCGGCAATTGCGGCATCAGTCTCTCGCCGGTGCGCATGACCCGCCGCCCGCCCCCGCCGCTCGATCTGATCGGCGACGAGAGCCATTGGGTCTTCGACAGCTTCGCCGCCTACGCCGACCGCCTCGCCCGCGACCCGGGGCCGGTCAACACCGTCGCCCTGATCGGCCACATGTCGCTCCGCGTGGAGGCGATGGGGGGCGACACGCAGCGCGCCGCCACTGACAAGGAGGCCGAGCACATGCGGCGGCGCCTCGCCGCCGCGCTGGCCGAGGGCGCGTCCGGCTTCTCCACCGGCCTCTACTACCCGCCCAACATGATGGCGCCCACCGACGAGGTGATCGCGGTGGCCGAGGCGCTGCGC
>DATFDN010000494.1:0-5748 GCA_035252035.1 Acetobacteraceae bacterium
AACACTCTAGCCGTGAAGCTCGCGCAACGCCGTTTCGGTGGCGGCCAGCACCTCGGCGTTGAAGCAGGCGAAGATGACCCGTTCGATCCCCGGCGCGCCCTCCAGCGCGTCCATGGTCTCGCGGACCGCGATGCGCGCGGCCTCGTCGATGGGAAAGCCATATATCCCGCAGCTTATGGCGGGAAAGGCGATCGTGCGGATACCGTGGGCCACGGCCAGGCCCAGGCTTGCCCGGTAGCAGCTTGCAAGCAGCCCGGCCTCGCCCGCGCGCCCGCCCCGCCAGACCGGCCCGACCGTGTGGATGACGTGGCGCGCCCGCAAGCGATAACCCCTTGTCAGGCGGGCCTCGCCGGTCGGGCAGCCGCCGAGCGCGCGGCATTCGGCGAGCAACTCCGGCCCGGCGGCGCGGTGGATGGCGCCGTCCACCCCGCCGCCGCCGAGAAGGCTTTCATTGGCGGCGTTGACGATCGCATCGACATCCAGGCGGGTGATGTCCGCCTGCATCGCCGTCATCCGGTCCAGCACGCTCATGGATGCCAGTCTAGCAGAGGCTCAGAAGCCGATCACCACGTCCGCGGCGATGGTCACAGCGTTGTAAGACGTGCCCGAGTCATAGGGGTGGCCGCGCCCGAACGCATGGTCCCACCGGAGCTCCGGCCGCAGCGCCAAGTTGGCGACCGGCGCGGGGATGACGGGCTTGTAGGTTACGCCGACGGTCAGTTCCCCGTACGTATTCGACCCATACGACTTGACGAAGGGCGCCGGCTTTCCGGCTTCGAGATTGACGAAATCGAACGGACCAGGAAAAGCCGCGACATAGAAGCCCTTGTCGTCGCGGAAGACCTCGGCACGCCCGTTCAGCGTGACCTGATCGTTGAGCGCATAGGAGGCGTATTGCGCGATGCCGAACCCGGTGGCCTTGAAATAGTCGTCTCGCACCAGGTTCGCCTCGGTGGTTAGGGTCAGCTTTTTGGAGGCTTTGTAGGTCGCGACGATGTCGTTGAAGTAGCGCATGTACCCGTCGGCGCCCGGCACCAGCCGCGTGGGGTTCTCCGGCCCGATATGGGTGAGCGCGAGCACCGTCAGATCCCCGCCCAACAGCGTCAGGTTGACGCCGGCGAGACCCGCCGGGGCCGAGTTGTTGTCGCCGTTGCCAAGCGCGGTGTTGGTGCCGGAATCGAGGCCCAGGTACACGTCCACCTTGTCGCTGACATGGGCGATGGCCAGCCCGCCCGTGTGCTTGAACGGCAGCCCGAAATTGAAGATGTAGGAGTGCGAGTAGAAGGGGTTGGACGACGGATCGATGGTCTCGAAGCCGAGCGGCGTCGGGTATTGGCCGACTTTCAGATCGATGCCGCCCGCCACCAGGTACGGCAGATGCACCTGCACGTTCGCGTTGATGATGTCGAGCTGATAGCGGCTTTTGGTGAGGTAGTTCAGCTCCCCGACGAAGTGCGTGTAGCGGGCGTCGGTGCCATAGAGCAATTGCAGGTCGAATCCGAAATTTACGTTGGGCGACTTCGGATCGATCTGCCTTTGCGCGGTCAGCAAAAGCTGGTTGAGCACCGGCTGGTTGGCCCGGTCGGTGAACAAGTGCCCGAAATTGAGGCCGTCGTCCGGGACAGAGGGGTTGAAGGTGACACCGGCCTCGGCCTGCGCGTTCAGGGTGATCCCGTGGATCTGGAACGAGGGCGGAGCCGGCGCGGCGGCCGGGGCCTGCGCAGGGGCCGTTGTGGGCGAGGCCGTGGCGGGCGGCGGCGTTGTCGGGACGGTCTGCGCGAGAGCCGGCGCGGTGCCGGCGGCCAGGGCGGCGGCGAGGAGAGCGGTTTGAGTCCGGCGCATTGGAGCGTCCCTGTTCTTGGCGGCGACACGCGGGAGGCGAACGGGGCGCCGTCTCCGGCGCCCCTCGTCAGATCATTGAAAAATCTGTTCGCCATGCAGCACGAGGTCGAGGCCCTCGCGCTCTTCCTCGCGCTCCACGCGGAGCCCGACCAGCGCCTTGGTGATCGTCAGGATGATCAGCGTCATCACGCCGCTGTAGACGAGCGTCGTCACCACCGCGATCACCTGGCTCTCGAATTGCGCCAGCCCGCCGATATTGACCCCTTGCGGCGAGGCGGTGGTGGCGCTCAGCGGGCCATAGGCGAACACGCCGGTCAGCAGCGCGCCGATGATCCCGCCGATGCCATGCACGCCGAAGGCGTCCAGGCTGTCGTCGTAGCCGAGCGCGTGCTTGAGGCTGGTCGCGCCCCAGAAGCAGCCGACGCCGGCGGCGACGCCGATCAGGAGGGCGGGGCCAGGCAGCACGAAGCCGGAGGCCGGGGTGATGGCGACCAAGCCGGCGACGGCGCCCGAGGCGATGCCGAGGACCGAGGGTTTGCCCTTGGTCCCCCACTCGGCGAAGACCCAGGCCAGCGCGGCCGCCGCGGTGGCGATCTGCGTCACCGCCATGGCCATGCCGGCACGCCCGTTCGCGCCCACCGCCGAGCCGGCGTTGAACCCGAACCAGCCCACCCACAGGAGCGAGGCGCCGATCAGCGCGAAGGACACGTTGTACGGCGCCATGTTGTCGTGGCCGTAGCCGATCCGCTTGCCCAGCACGAGCGCGCACACGAGCCCGGCGATCCCGGCGTTGATGTGGACCACCGTGCCGCCGGCGAAGTCGGCCGCGCCCGGCAGCCCGAGGACGCCCGCGCCCAGCCAGCCGGTCGGGCTCCAGACCCAGTGCGCGATCGGCGAATAGACCAGGATCGACCACAGCGTCATGAAGACCAGCAGGGCGCTGAACTTCATGCGGTCCGCGAAGGCGCCGGTTATCAGCGCCGGCGTGATGATCGCGAAGGTCATCTGGAACATCATGTACACGGTCTCGGGGATCGTGGTCTGCGTGGCGCTATCGGCCCCCGCGCCGAGCAGGAACGGCTTGTCCCAGTTGGCGCCGAACCCTTGCAGGAAAAAGCGCGACAGGTCGCCGACGTACGGAGAGCCGTTGGTGAAGGCCAGGCTGTAGCCGATCACCATCCAGAGGATCGTCACAAGGCAGCAGACGGTGAACGACTGCATCATGGTGGCCAGCATGTTCTTCCTGCGCACCATGCCGCCATAGAACATCGCCAGGCCGGGAATGGTCATCATCAGCACCAGCGCGGTGCTGGCCAGCATCCAGGCGGTGTCGCCGGAGTCGAGCTTTGGCGCCGCGTCGGCGGCCATCGCGGACCCGTTGAGCAAGGCCGGCGCGAGCGCCAGGCCCAGGCAGGCGGTTAGGACACGCTTCATCGTCGTGCTGCTCCCGTGCTCTGATTCAAAGGGCGGCGACATCGAGCTCACCGGTGCGGATGCGCACCACGCGCTCCAGATCCATGACGAAGATTTTGCCGTCGCCGATCTTGCCGGTGTGGGCCGCGCGCATGATCGCCTCGACGACCTGGTCGGCGATCTCGCTCGGCACCGCGACCTCGATTTTGACCTTGGGGAGGAAGTTCACCTGGTATTCGGCGCCGCGATAGATTTCGGTCTGGCCCTTCTGCCGGCCGAAGCCCTTCACCTCCGAGACAGTGAGCCCCGGAACGCCGAGCAGGGTCAGCGCGGCGCGCACCTCTTCCAGCGTGAATGGTTTGATGACCGCCATGATGAGTTTCATCGTGCGTCGCCCCGTCGGTTGAGCCCGCCATCGCGGCGGGCGCGCTCACCGGCTTTCAAGATGCGTGCCAAGCCGCGGGGCAGTGGCGGACCAACGGAGCCACGGAGGTCTGCCCATTTCATGGGCAGTGGGTGAGCACTTCCTTGGCGCCGCGAACTTCTGCCAGTGCGCGGCGTTCTGTGCGGGCCGTCAGGAAGACCGGACAGATCATGACGTTGTGTGTCGCGTGAGGAAGGTCGCCATCCTGCTGGCCCTGCTTGGTGTGGGGCTTGCCGTCGGGCTGGTGGTCTGGCTTGGTGCTGGCAAGATCGTGCGGTCCGTGGCGGCGGTCGGCTGGGGCGGCTTCGCGATCCTCGTCGGCTGGCAGTTCCTGATGTTCGTCGTGCTGGCCTTCGCCTGGCGGCGGCTCTGCCCAGGGGCGCGGATGCGCACCCTGATTTGGGGGCGGCTGGTCCGCGAGGGCGGGGCCAACATCCTGCCCTTCTCCGAGGTGGGCGCGCTTGCCTTCGGTGCGCGCGCCATCACCTTGGGCGGCGTGAAGTGGGAACGAGCGGTCGCCTCCAGCATCGCCGACACCGCGGCCGAGTTCATTGGCGAGATTCCCTTTATCTTGTTCGGCTTCGCGATGCTGATGGCGCGCGCGCCGGGCTCCTCCCTGGTGCTGCCCCTGGCGCTCGGGTTGGCGCTGCTGGCGGCCCTGGTCGCGGCGTTGGTCTGGGCCGAGAAGCATTCGGCCCGGCTGTTCCACGCGCTCGGTCGGCGCATCGCCGCGCGCTGGGCGCGCCGCGCGGCGCGCCAGGCGGACGTGATCCAGCACGATTTCGAGCACCTGTTCAGCCAGCCGCGCCGCATCGGCAGCGCCGCCTGCATCCATCTGGCCGGATGGATCGGCGGCGGCGTGACGGTCTGGATGGCGTACCGGATGCTGGGCGGGCAGATCGACGTGGTCCGGGCCATGGCGATCGAGGGCCTGCTGTCCGGCGCGCTCGCGGTCGCGTTCCTGGTGCCCGGCGGGCTCGGCGTGCAGGAGGCGTCCTACGTCCTCATCGGCCAGGCGTTCGGGATGCCGGCGCATCTCTCCATCGGTCTGTCGTTCCTGCGCCGAGCCCGCGATATCATCATCGGGGCGCCTGCCTTGGGGGCTTGGCAGGTGATGGAAGTGCGGCAGCTTCGGCGGGGCGGGGCGAGGGCGGAGTCGGCCGCGGGAGAATGATGATTGGCCTCAAGCCACCCAAAGGATCTCTCGGGCGATCTCATCGGGGTTGGTGAGCGCTGGACAGGCGGTCCAGCGATCGAGGCGAACATTGCCGAAGCGGACGAGGCCGATATGCTGCGTCCGGTCTGCGTCCAAGACCGGATCGGAGAGATCGGCGAAGCCGAGCGTGCGGCGCAACAACTCGATATCGGCGGGCGCTCCGGTCAGGAACAGCCAGCCCGGCCCAACGCTGAAGGCTTCCGCGTACTCCTTGAGGGCCTCCGGCGTGTCACGCTCCGGTTCCAGGGTCAGCGAGTACATGAAAATGGACCGGCCGACCCGCTCTCCGAGCCTGGCTTGCACCGCGACGAGGTTCTCGGTCATGGTGGGGCAGATATCGCCGCATTGCGCGAACATGAAGTTGATGACCACGACCTTGTTTTTCAGCAGGTCGTCGTAGAAACGCACCGCCTTGCCTTCGTGGGTGCGCAGGAGGGGATTGGGATAGTCGCGCGCGGGCGTCCGGGCTAGCGCGACACGCGCCGATGCCGCCGTCGCGCCGCCGGCGGCGATGCCGGCCAGGAAGTTGCGCCTGTTCATTCCTTTGGCCTCCCTGTCACGGCACGATGTCCCAGCGCAGCATCATGGCGTGGTCCTCGTGGATGACGTTATGGCAGTGCATCGGATACCGCCCGGTGAAGTCCCTGAACCTCTTGAAGACCGTGACTTCCTCGCCCGGCGCCAGGGTCGCGACATCCTTGCGGGCCACGTCCTGGGCCGGCGGCTTGCGGCCGTTGCGGGTGAGGATCTGGAACTCCTCCTGGTGAATGTGGATCGGATGGCTCCAGCCCCGGCCGCCGTTCTTCAGGGTCCAGATCTCGGCGGTGTTGAGCTTCACGGCGGCGCGCACGTC
>DATFDN010000495.1:0-3342 GCA_035252035.1 Acetobacteraceae bacterium
AGGGCGGAATGCGCTGCGCTTTCCCGCCCTACGCCAGTTGGTGTTCTGATCTGATCGCCTGTTTCATCACTTCGGTGCCACGCTCCGGGCCGGATATGGCGCCGCTTGCCGCCATGCCTGCGGATTGGCTCACCGAGCAGCGAACCAGCTTCTTCAAGGTGTTCGGGTTCGGGTAGGCGCCGCAGTCCAGTTCGTCCTCATGATCGAGCCTTCCGAGGGGTTCCTGCGAGCGCCGGATCGGTGTAGACGCGTCCACCCCCCGCGCCGGAGCCATCATGACCGCCCCGTTCCCCGCCGCCGCGCTGGAGCCCGAGATCGCGGGGCCGCTCATCCTGGCCTTACCCAAGGGCCGCATCCTGGCCGAGTGCGGCGAGGTGCTGGCGCGCGCCGGGATCACGCCCGCCCCCGACTACGCCGACGAGAGCAGCCGGCGGCTTCGCTTCCCCACCAGCGATCCCGCTCTCGACGTGATCCGTGTGCGCCCCTTCGATGTCGCCACCTTCGTCGCCTTCGGCGCCGCCCAGCTCGGCATTTGCGGCGGCGACGTGCTGATGGAGTTCGACTACCCCGAGATCTACGCCCCGCTCGACCTCGGCATTGGCCGTTGCCGCATCGCCGTGGCGGAGCCGCGTGAGACGGCCGGCAGCGACGATCCAACACGCTGGTCGCGGGTGCGGGTCGCCACAAAGTACCCGAACATCGCCCGCCGCCACTTCGCCGGGCGCGGCATCCACGCCGAGGTGGTGGAGCTGAACGGCGCTATGGAGCTGGCTCCCTCGCTTGGGCTCGCGCGCCTGGTCGTCGATCTGGTGCAGACCGGCTCCACGCTGAAGGCGAACGGGCTGATCGAGACCGAGGTGATCGCGCCCGTCACCAGCCGCCTCATTGTCAACCGCAGCGCGCTCAAGACCCGGCCCGAGGTCATCGGGGATTGGATCAGGCGCTTTCGCGAGGCACTCAAGCGGAGGGATGATGAAACAGCCCCTCTCCCCCCGGAACGGGGGGAGAGGTCGGGTGAGGGGGGCGGGCCACTTCGCGATCACTTGGGAGGCGCGAGCCCCCCCACCCCAACCCTCTCCCCCGTGAAGAGCGGGGGAGAGGGGGACGATGTTCGCGCATGAGGCGCCTCTCCACCGCCGATCCCGACTTCCCCGCCGCCTTCGACCGGCTGTTGGCCGAGGCGCGCGAGACAACGGAGCGAGTCGATCAGGCCGTGGCGTCCATCATCGCCGATGTCCGCGCGCGCGGCGACGCGGCGCTGATCGAGCACACGGCGCGCTTCGATCGGCTCGCCCTCACCCCCGACCGGCTGCGCGTGGGCGCCGCCGAGATCGATGCCGCCACGGCCAGGATCGCCCCGGCGCTGCGCGAGGCGCTCGATGTCGCGGCGGCGCGGATCGAGGCGTTCCATCGCGCGCAGCGCCCGGACGATCTCCGCGTGACCGATCCCGCCGGCCTCACGCTGGGGATGCGCTGGACGCCGCTCGACGCGGTTGGGCTGTACGTGCCGGGCGGCAAGGCGGCGTACCCGTCCTCGGTGCTGATGAACGCGGTCCCGGCGCGCGTGGCCGGCGTGGCGCGCGTGGCGATGTGCGTGCCGAGCCCGGACGGCGTGCTCAATCCGCTGGTCCTGGCCGCGGCGCGGCGGGCCGGGGTGACGGAGATCTACCGCGTCGGTGGCGCGCAAGCGGTTGCCGCGCTGGCCTATGGCACCGCCACGATCGCCCCGGTCGATCGCATCGTCGGCCCCGGCAACGCCTATGTCGCGGAGGCGAAACGCCAGGTCTTCGGCCGGGTCGGCATCGACGGGATCGCCGGGCCGTCGGAGGTGGTGATCCTTGCCGACTCCGCGAACGATCCGCGCCTGGTCGCGCTGGATCTGCTGGCGCAGGCCGAGCATGACGAGGCCGCGCAAGCCATCCTGATCGCCGAGGACAGGCGCTTCTCGGATCGCGTCGCGGAGGCCGTCGCCGACGAGCTCGCGCACCTGCCGCGCGCCGCCATCGCCGGCGCGAGCTGGCGGGCGCATGGCGCGATCATCCTGGTCCGGGACTGGGAGGAGGCCGCGGATCTGGTGAACCGCCTCGCGCCCGAGCACCTCCAGCTCATGCTGCGCGACCCCGAGGCGGTGTTCGCCCGCGTCCGCCATGCCGGAGCCGCCTTCCTAGGCGCCTTCTGCCCGGAGGCGCTCGGCGACTACGTGGCCGGTCCCAACCACGTCCTGCCCACCGGACGGACCGCCCGATTCGCCTCCGGCCTCTCGGTGTTCGACTTCCTCAAGCGCACCACCTGGGTGCGGGCGGACCAGGCCGGCCTCGCGGCGGTCGGGCCAGCGGCGGTCGCGCTGGCCGAGGCGGAGGGCCTGGACGCCCACGCGCGCAGCGTCGCGCGGCGACTAAGTCCAGCGCGCGCTTGACCCGGCACGGGCCGGTGCTCATGTTGCGCCCAGCAAGCAAAGCGAACGAGGGCTGATGTCAAAGGAAGACATGATCGAGTTCACCGGCACGGTGAGCGAGTTGCTGCCGAACGCCATGTTCCGGGTCCGGCTGGACAACGACCACACGATTCTCGCGCACACCAGCGGCAAGATGCGCAAGAACCGCATCCGCGTCCTGGCCGGGGACCGGGTGAACGTGGAAATGACGCCGTACGACCTCACCAAGGGGCGGATCACCTTCCGCTTCAAGTGAGCCGCCCGAAGCTGGTCCTTGCCTCTGCGAGCCCCAGGCGGCTCGCCCTGCTGGCGCAAATCGACGTCACCCCCGACGACGTTGTTGCTCCCGACATCGACGAGACTCCCCGCAAGCAGGAGGTGCCGCGCCTTTACGCGCAGCGCCTCGCCCGCGCCAAGGCCGCCGCCGTTTGCGTGCCCGGCGCCGTGGTGCTCGCCGCCGACACGGTGGTGGGCGCGGGGCGGCGCATCCTGCCCAAGGCGGACACCGAGGCCAAGGCGCGGGCCTGCCTCGCGCTCCTCTCCGGGCGGCGGCAGCGGGTCGTGACCGCCGTCGTGCTCACCGCCCCCGATGGGCGGAAGGGAGAACGGCTGGTGACGAGCCAAGTCGGATTCGCCCGCCTCAGCCCGGCGCAAATCGAGGCCTATATCGCCACCGGGGATTGGCGCGGCAAGGCGGGCGGCTATGCCATCCAGGGCCGGGCGGCTGCGTTCATCCGCTTCCTGTCCGGCAGCTATTCCAACGTGGTCGGCCTGCCGCTGTTCGAGACGGCCCCGCTCCTGCGCGGATCGGGCTGGCTCCGCCCATGAGCGTCGCCGTGCTGGCGGCTTGCGGTCCTGGCGAGGCGCGGGTCGCCGCGTGCGACGGGGGCGCGCTGCTCGACTATGCG
>DATFDN010000496.1:0-5079 GCA_035252035.1 Acetobacteraceae bacterium
CCGAAGACCGTGCTCGATCTGGTGGGCGCGCTGAAATGCCCGGTGCTCGGCCTCTATGGCGGCCAGGACCAGGGCATCCCGCAGGCGCAGATCCAGCGCCTTGAGGCCGAGGCCCGGCAGGACGGCAAGACCGTCGATATCGTCGTCTACCAGGACGCGGGCCACGGCTTCCACGCCGATTACCGCCCGAGCTACCGCGAGGCCGACGCCAAGGATGGCTGGCAACGGATGCTCGCCTGGTTTCGCCGGTACGGGGTGGCCTGAGATTGGCGACACTTTGGCGTAACCTCCCTCCCCTGCGAAGCGAACGGCAATCGCATCGGAACGCGAGGCACGCGATGGCCACCAAACTCCTCCTTCTGGCGGCGGGTGCCGCCTGCTTGTTCGCGCGCGGCTCGCTCGCCGCGACGCCGCGACAGCCCATCGTCGTCGAGCTGTTCACGTCGCAAGCCTGCTCGTCCTGCCCGCCGGCGGATGCCCTCCTGGCCGAGTTGAAGCGCACGCGGCCCGATCTGCTACCGCTCGATTTCCATGTCGATTACTGGAACCGCACGGGCTGGGCGGACCCGTATTCCTTGGCGGCAGCGACGGAGCGGCAACGCCGCTATGCCGGCGTGTTCGGGGGCGAGGGGGTCTACACGCCGCAAATGGTCATCGGCGGCACAAGGCAGGCAGTCGGGTCGGACAGCGCCGCCGTTTCAGCCGCCATCGCGTCGGTGCAGTCATCCCGCACCCAGCCTGCCCCGCTTGCGGTCGAATGGAAAGGCAGCAGGCTGATGGTCAGCATCGGGTCCGGACAGGACAACGCGACGTTGTGGCTGGTCGGCTTCGATGCGCAACACGTCACCCCAATCGGACACGGCGAGAACGCGGGGCGCGTGCTGACCGAGGTGAACGTCGTGCGCTCGCTCCAACGGGCCGGGCACTGGCACGGCACGCCGGTCACGATCGATGTCGCGCCGCCGCTTGGGGAGCGAGGCGCCGTCCTGCTTCAGGCCAATGACGGGCGAATACTGGGTGCGAGCGAAGTGCCGGATGCACGCTGAGACCAGTGGCATCATCCGAACAGCGTCTCAGAGATGGGTGAAGCCGTCCGGACTCCATTCCTCGCTGCCCACGCCATGGTGCGTGGTGAACAGCCCGTCCGGATCGTAACGGCGTTTCACTGCTAATAGGCGCGGGTAGTTCTCCCCGAAGGATCGGCGCTGCCAGTCCGGATCGGAAAAGCCGGCTTCGGACACGTAGGATCCGGCATTCGGCACGACGTCGTGCACCACGCCGATGGCCCTGGCAATGGCCGCGGCGTTCCGACGCGCGAGCGCGAGGTCGGGGCCGGGACCGGGCATGCCTGGGTAGGCCGGCGGGCCGCCGGCGCCGATGATGGTGAGCGCGAACGCCTCGGTCACCGCTGGGTTCATTGCGGTTTCGCGTGCCGCGGCGATCGCGTCCGGTGGCGCGCCGGCCAGGCCCTTGTTGAAGTGCAGCGCCACCGGCCACTGCCGACTGACAGCGAAAAGCATTTCGTTGAGCTGCCCCAGACGGCTTTGACCGAGCAATGCCGCTGGCAGCCACGCCGATTCGTAGCCGTGAACGAACCAGCCGACCTGTCCCTGGTCCCCCGCGTACCATATGTTCGCCTCGGGCGCTCCGGTGCGCGCATCGTGGACGACAACCGATGGTGCATTCTTGGAGAGATACTCGGGATCCCACCAATGCCGCGCGGGTATGCTGAGAATTTGCACCGGTTCGTCGATCGCATACTCCGCCGGTGCGGCAGCGACGAAATCCAGGAATGGCTTAAAGATCTCCTCTGCCTGCGCTTGGGAAAGGTCATGAGAGACAAGGCGGAGACCCAAGACGTTGTTCCGCTGGAAGGCGACGCTCTCGCCCCAATGCGGGTTGAACAGGGTTCTCGCATAGAATTCAGTGAACTGCGCGATGAGGCGGCGGAATGCGTCGTCTGAGTTTGCCTTGATCGCACCGAACGCCACGCCGCAGAACTCCGGCAGCGTGCGTGTGCGCAATGTGAGGCGCGTGACCACGCCGAGACTGCCGTTGCCGCCACCTTTCAAAGCCCAGAACAAGTCCGGGCTGGTGCAGGCATTGGCGATGCGGACCGCACCGTCGGCGGTGACGACCTCTGCTTCCAGCAGCGCTGAACCGGCTGATCCATAACGCTTGGAAAAGCTTCCGAAGCCGTTGCCAAGCACAAGCCCCGCGACGCCGACGGTGGTGCAGCCGCCGCCCTGCACATAACGGCCGGCTCGTGTCGTGACTGCGTTGTAGACGGGCAGCCAGCGAGCGCCGGTTTGTATCGACACGGCCGGCACCGCCGGCTGCTGACCAGCACAGCCTTGCCCAACGAAGCTGTCGTGCAGTGTGATCGCATCCATTGGCCGCATCCAGACCAGGAGCGAGCCCGCTGCATTGGAACCGCCGAGGTAGGAATGCCCACCACCCTTCACCGCCAGGCGCAGGCGATGCGTGCGCGCGAAATTCACAGTGGCAACAACATCGGCTGTTGTGTGCGCCGGCACCGCATAGGCACTTGGGGCGGATCGCCACGCATCGACCCACCCTGACGTCTGCGTGCCTGCGGGTTGCTCTCCGATGTAGTAGGGGTTCCTCAGGTTGTGCAACACATCAGCGCAGGTGTCGCTGGCCGGCTCTCTCTCGCAGCTCGCAAGCAGCGGCTTTACCCTGATCAGCCGTCCACCTACCGCACGATCGAGGTCATCCCAAGCGGCGGGCGTAGGCCAGTCTCGATCACCAGGACGGACCCGCCGCATTAGCGGCGCGGCGGCTCGCGCGCGCGAGCCGCCGGTCGGCAGCAGCGCCGTCGCGCCCAGGCCGTGTAGCACGGTTCTGCGAGCAAGTGGCATCGTTGAGGTTTCCTCCGTTAGCCACTGGATTCAGCTTCCCTTAACCGTCCATAGCCTCCGCTCCAGCACTCTGCCAATCCCAACGTAACTGCTTGACTGCTTATAGGGCGCCCGCTGCGTCCCGAAAAGCGCACTCCGAGCGCACGATTGCCAATGATGACAGCAGCCGCCGCCAGCGCGTGAACGGTGAGGTCGGTCGCCGCCGCGTCCTATGGATGGAACAGGTTCAGCAGCGTGGCCGAGGCCGGGGTGGCGGCGAGGCCGCCCAGGATGGCGGGGCGCTCGCTCCGAGAGGCCGGGCGCTGGCACGGCACGCCGGTCACGATCGATGCCGCGCCCCGCTTGGGGAGCGAGGCGCCGTCTTGCTTCAAGCCGATGACGGGCGAATCCTGGGCGCGAGCGAACTGCCGGGCGCGGGCTGAGGAGGCTGTGCCCTACTTCGTAACTACCCAGCCCATTATCGAAATCTCCGACAGCAGCGAGTTGCCTGTGAGTCAAGGCTGTCAGTACCTGGACTGGGTGCGCGACGCCCTGGATCTGGCGCGGAGACGGCGTTGCCGACTGAGGACGGTAAAGCTTCCCTACTTGGGCCGCCTGACGCCGCCACGCTCGTGCCACGCGCGATACACGTCGCGATGGGCGCCGAGTTCGGCGAGTTTTACCTCGAGATAGCTGCGCCCCGGCCGAAGCCTGATGGATTGCGCGTCCGGCAGCAGCCGGCGCGCAAACGGAAATTTGGGCCGGAGTTCATTGAAGATCGCGCCGGTCAGCGGCTCGTGCAGGAAGACAATGTAGAAATAGAAGGAGTTCAGGGCGACAAAGCGGCCCTCCTTGATAAACACGAAGGCCGGGCCGCCGCGGAAATGCATCGCGCCCGCACGGTGGTCGTCGGGGTCGATCACGCTCTCCTTGCCATCGCGGACGATCGTGCTAGGGGTGACAACTTCCGCCAGGAACAGCAGGCGATCCGGGCATTGCCGGTCCAGGCCGAGGATGTAGGGGATAGCCGCCTCGAATGATGTGGCGTCCGCCCTGGCTTTCCGCGCGGCGTTGAAGGAGACCTTCAGCAGCCAGCGGGTCAGCCGCGCGAAGTCGTAGCTGAACTCCACCTCGCCGCTGGTCACGATCGTGCTGAAGTAACGCTCGTAGAGACCCTTCGCGTAAGTATCGAGCAGCGACAGCGGGCCGTTGTTGCAGGGCTCGCACACGTCGTACACGACGTGCTCGTTCTGGCTGACCTTTCCGGCTGCGACGGAGAGCTTGGCTGTAAAGTCCGGCGTCTTCTCGATCAGCCATGTCGGGAAAATGTGCTCCCTGGAACGTCCCGGCTGTCCACAGTAAGCGCACATCTTTTTAGAGAGCGCTGCACCCTTCAAACCGCCCTCCTTCGCAGCAGCGCCGCCGAGACAACCGCGCTAGCCACCGCATCTCACAGCGCCGGGAAGCCGTCAAGCTGCGTGCTCGCGACGCCGCCGACGCGTCTCGGACCAAGCTGCCTCGGTTTTATGCAAGCCACCGGTGGGATGTTCGACGCATCAATCCCGCTGAACAATCCCTCGCCTCCCTCGCCATGGTTGCGCTTGGCGCGGCCATCCACGACTTTGCCTTACGCACCGCGAAAAGTCGTGGGTGCTCGCATTCGCGAGCATGACGGGGTGGAATGTGCGCCAACCAACAAGGCGGCCGGGAGTAGCCTCCGCATGGCCTAGAGCGTGATGGGATCAGGTGGAACCACGAATCCCATCCTTGCGAGGAGCGGAGCGGCGAAGCAATCCAGCCTTCCGAGCCACTGGATTGCTTCGCTGCGCTCGCAATGACGACGCCTTCTAGGCGCCCGCATCCGTTTCACCCGACATGGGCACCATCACCAATCTCAACTATCCTGTCCCGCGAAAGCGCGCACGCCGATCGCGCGGTTGCCCACGATCACGATGAGCACCGCCAGCGCGTGGACCGCGACGTCGGTCGCCGCCGCGTCGTATGGATGGAACAGGTTCAGCAGCGTGGCCGAGGCCGAGGCGGCGGCGAGGCCGCCCAGGACGGCGGTGCGCGTGGGACGCAGCGGGCGGGCGCGGCGCAACATCGCCAGCAGCAGCGCCGAGAGCGGCAGCGAGACGCCGACGATGAAGACGAGGCAGCTCCGCGCGTCCGCGTCGTGCGTGCCCGGCACGGCCCAGCTCCGCAGGCAGCCGAGGCC
>DATFDN010000497.1:0-2695 GCA_035252035.1 Acetobacteraceae bacterium
TCACGGGGACGCCGAAGCTGGTGGCCCGCAGGCTTGGGAGTGGCGCGATTGGCAACCGCTGGACCTGCCCTGAATGCGGCGTTTGGGTCTGCGGTGACGCCAAGCTGGACCGGCGAACCAACGTGGAAAGACGCATTGTGCGCGGTGGAACGTTCGACGACAGGTCGTGGATCAGGCCGGACGCACACCTGTGGACCCGCAGCAAGCAGCCGTGGGTTGTCATACCGGCTGGCGTCCAGGCGTACGAGACCAGTCCGGGCTAGGTCTTGCGACGGGGTTCGTGAAGTGTAGTATTGTCCAATCAAAAGGAGGAACGGCTCCTGGTGCGGTGGGTGGTTCTTTGACCCCGTTGCTGACCGGTTGCGTGCGCAGGCGCATCGGGTCTTCACGCCCACCCAGACCGGGCTTGGTGAGCGCAGCCACCTTCTCTCCCGCGAGGTCACTCTCGACACCTTCATCACGGATCTGGCGAACGTGATCGAGTGGGAGGAGTTGCGCGATGTCATTCTGGTCGGGCACAGCTTCGCTGGCGGCCCAATCACGGGCGTGGCCGATCGGATGCCGGATCGGTTGCGGCGCGTCGTCTACCTCGACGCGATCATCTTACAGAATGGTCAGAGCTTCTTGAGCACCCTGCCCCCGAAGTTGCCGCCGCACGACGCAAGACAGCGCAGGAGATCAGGGGTGTTTCCGTGCTCCCGCCGCCGTTGGGCGCGCTGGGCAGCCTGGGATTGTCGGCGGAGCTGACTGAAGGCTGGTTCAAACGGCGGGCGACGCCGCATCCCCTGCGACGTACGAGACGCCGCTCAAGCTCAGCAATCCATCCATCGGCAATGGCCGACCATGCACGTATGTGGCCTTTACTCAGCCGGCCTCTCCCGCTCCAGAGCCAAGCCGGCGCTGGGCGCGGGAGCAGAAAGGCTGGAGCTGGATGGAATTACCGATCGGCCGCCGCACCGATCATAGGGCCGGACAAGGTAGCGGAGTTGCTGGGCGGGATCGACTAAGCTCCTGGAGCGGTGCCGCTGGCGGCAGCCTACGTCCGCTTCCCACCAGCAGCAGATTGGACGATACTCGCAGAGCCGGATCAATCCGGATTGCCGCAACTGTGGCTTAGGTTCTAACACGCTCTAGGGTTGTGTACCCTCCTTGGCCCCTGCCTCCTTCGGGTACGCCTGCTCCAGCCCTACCACGATCAAGGTCGGAGCGCCGAGTTCACCGAAGGTGATGCGCGAGACGTTGCCGGAGGTGAAGGCCACGTACTGCCTGCCGCCGACCGCGTACGTCACGACCCCGCCCGCGATCATCCCGTGTGTTGACAGCGAGAACAACGTCTGGCCGCTGCTGCTGTCGAGCGCGAAGAAGTTGCCCTTCGTGTCGCCGCCGAACACGATACCGCCAGCGGTCGGCGTGATGCCGCTCACGACCGGCGCCGGCGCGTGGAACTTCCAGTTCACCTGGCCGGTGCTGGCGTCGATCGAGGTGATCCAGCCGCTCGCGCTCTCTGGCGGATAACGCCGCGCTTGGTAATCGTTGTTGTAGCCAGGCCAATCAATGTTTGGTGTCGCGCTCTCAGCGGCGGCGGCCAGTGGCAGTGCCCCGAGCATCGAGCCGGCAAGCAACAATGCGCCGTAGAGCTTCCCTACCATCGTTCCCCTCCCTATGCCCTGTTTTATGGACAACGCCGTTGCGGCCCATGGTGCCCGTGGCCCTCGGCAATGCAACCCAATTGCCCGCGAATGCGATGACGGATGTCTCGATCCGCGACTCAGTCGAGCGGCACCATTCCAGTGTAGCGGATAACGTAAAGCCCGCCCGCAAGCCGGTCGTTCGCGTAGATCAGCCCGTTCTCATCGACATAGACATCGTTGATCTGGATGGTGCCCGTTTTGTTGCCCGGCGGGGCTGCTGGGATGACGTATCCGATCTCGATGGGATGCGACGGATCGGCGATCGAATAGGCGCGCACGCCGCCATTGAAGTAGCTGCCGACGACCGTGCGGCGCAGCGTCCGGGATGTCGCGGCGGGCCGGTTCATGTCGATGTTGTGCGACCCGAACCGCCCGCCCGCATGGCACAGCGCCTCTTGATCAGGGACCGGGGGGAAGGGGGCGAGCGGGAACGGGTGGCGCTCGTCGTCGATGTCCCACACCCAGTTGCGCTTCGGCCAATCGGCGCAATGGTCGAGCGTCGCCTCCTCGGTCTGGATGGCGATGCCCCGCTCGGGAAGCGCCAGCACGGTGTGGGCGAACCCATTGTCCAATGATTGCCAGGACCGGCGGACGATGGCGCGCGGGTGCGCCTTGTCGCTGATGTCGAGAATCACCCATCCGCCATCGATCCAGCCGATATAGGCGCGGTCCGGTTGCCGCTCCGGAATTGTTAGCGAGTGCATCCGGATGCCGCTGTCCAGCCCGGCCACGCGCGGCGGGGCGGAAGCGGCATCGTCGGCGCGCGTTCCCGGCAGCCACCACCGGCCCGCCTCGCGCGGGCGCGACGGATCGGACACGTCCACGATCATCAGGAACTGGTCGTCGAGCGGGTTGCGCGGCACGAAATCGCGCGCCCCGGTGGAGAGGTAGGCGTACTGCCCGCCGGTGAACCAGACGAAGTGCGCGCCGCGCGAGTGCGGCCCCGAGGTGTCGAAGTGCGACAGCTTGGCCGGGCGCGCGGGGTCGCTGATGTCGTAAAGATC
>DATFDN010000498.1:0-10291 GCA_035252035.1 Acetobacteraceae bacterium
TCCGTGGCAGGCAGGAAACCGACCAGCGGAATCATCAGCACGCTCGCATCCAGCGCCTTCGAGCCGAAGCTCTGGACGAAGCTTCCCTTCTCCTCGTCAAAGCCTTGCTGGCAAACGGTTGCATGTATCTCGTCGCGCAGCCTGCTCCAGGCATCAATCCGGTCGTGGACGCCGCGCTTCTCGGCGGCCTTCACCATGCGGTCGAGGGCGACCCAAGCCATCACTTTGGAAAAGGTGAAGTGCTGCGGTCCGCCACGTACTTCCCAAATGCTCTCGTCGGGCTGCTGCCAGACCGTCGCAAGGTGCTCGACGATCTGGCGTTGTAGACCCCAGCTCTCATGCACCGGGGCCAAACCGCTGGATGCGCTCTGGTAGAGAGCATCCACCACTTCGCCGAAAACGTCGATTTGTAGCTGCGTTTGCGCGGCGTTGCCAATCCGCACCGGCTTGGCGCCTTGATAACCCGCAAGCTTCGGCAGCTCCCACTCCAGCAGCCGGCGCTCCCCGGCCAGGCCATACAGCGTCTGGATTTGATCCGGGCTGCCCGCGACGCTGCGGCGCAGCCACTCGCTCCAGTCGCGCGCCTCGTCGCGGTAGCCGGCGTGAAGCAGCGCGAGCAGGGTGAGGGTCGCATCGCGCAGCCAGCAGAAGCGATAATCCCAGTTGCGCGACCCACCGAGCTCCTCGGGCAGCGAAGTGGTGGGCGCGGCCACGATGCCCCCGGTGGGCGCATAGGTCAGCGCCTTCAGGGTCAGCAGTGACCGCTGCACCGGCGCGCGCCACTCTCCCCGATAGGTGCCGCGCTCGCACCAGTCGGTCCAGAATGCCTCGGTGGCGTTGAGCGCCTCCTCGGGATCGGGGACGGCGGGGGCCGATAGATGCGAGGGGCCATAGGCGAGGATGAAGAACTCCTCCCCTCCCGCGTCCACGGAGAACTCCGCCACGGTGGTGAGGTCGCGTCCCTCCAGCGGCACCGTGCTGTGCAGCACGACGAGCGATGGCCCGGCGATGGCGCGGATGCCGAACCCGGTGCGCAGGCGCGTCACCCAGGGCACGATCTCGCCGTACTCGAAGCGCAACGCCAGCTCGAAGCACAGGTGAACGTGCCCGCGCAGGCCGCGCACGATGCGCACGATCGAGGAGTTGCTGGCCTCCATCGGCATGAAGTCGATCAGCCTGACGGCGCCCTCGTCGGTCTCGAAGTCGGTCTCAAGGACGAGGGTTCCGGGGCGATAACGGCGGGTGACACGCGCGCCTTGACCGGCCGGAGCGATGCGCCAGCGCCCCGAGCGCGGGGTGTCGAGTAAGGCCGCGAAGCAGGCGGGGCTGTCAAAGCGCGGCCAGCAGAGCCAATCGATGGAGCCCTGCCGGCTGACCAGTGCGGCGGTGGTGCAATCGCCAATCAGCGCATAATCCTCGATGCGCGGCGCGTAGTCGGGATCTGTGGCCATCTTATCCGGCCCGGCCGTAGGCGCGTCCGCCCCGATTATCCGGGCACCAGCAGGTCGTGCCCGCGGCGAGGCGCGTCTCCAAAGGGCAGACATAGGCGCCCGCGTAGCAGGAGCGCACGGTAGAGCCAGGCCCCACATAGGCGGGCGGCGTGTATGTCACCGGCGGGGGCGTGTAATAGACCGGAGGCGGGGGCGCGTAGTACACAGGCGGCGGATAGTAGAACGGCGGCGGATAATAATAGGCCGGCGGTCCCCAGAACGGGCCAAGGCCCAGGAAAACCCCTACCCGCGCCTGCGCCGGTATCGGTGTCGCGACCGCGGCGAACGCGACGACACCCAGTGCCAGCGCCGCGCACCGCCATACCCGTCCGCGCGACCGATCATTCCTCATGGCCCGCTCCGTGCGAATTGCTGCCCGAACATAGGATGTGGAACGCTGACCAGAACGTTCCAGTTCACCGGGCGCGAGAGCACGGCGACGTTCCCGGCCCTATCCATCCGGAGCCGCGGCCATCGTCCGGCTCCCAGATCGTCCAGGCCGAGCGCGGGCAAGCCAAGCCGCGCGGCGTAGATCCATGTGTGGGTCAGCACGCGCTGGATGAAGCGGCGCGTCTCCCGCAGCGGAATGGCCTCAAGGAAGAGCAGCGGATCGCCGCCATCGCGCAGTTCGCTCGCCCAGGTCGCGGCGTTGGCGCCCCCCGCGTTGTAGCCGGCGAGCAGGCGCAGCAGGTCACCCCGAACGCCCGGCCGCTCCGCGAGCGAGAGCAGCACGCGCTGCCCCAGCCCAAGATTAAGGCCGGGGTCGTGCAGCGCCGCCGCGCCAAGCTGCGCGTTGCCGCTGACGGCGCGCGCCGTGACTGGCATGATCTGCATCAGCCCGCGTGCCCCGGCCGGGGAAACGGCGGCTGGGTCGAAGTTCGATTCCGTGCGGGTCAGTCCGTAAACGAGTGCGGGATCGATCACGAACCCGCCGACCGGGCGCAGCATGGGTAATGGCGCACGCGGCGGCCCAATGCGCCAGTGAAGAAGGTGGCGCGCGATCAGCCCGTGAAACGTGTCCTGCTCCATCGCCGCCTGACGCAGCCGCGCCTTGTATCCCTCGGAGTCGTGCAGGCGCAGGCAGGCGCGGGCAGCCCAGAACGCCCCGGCGGCCCGCACGCTGGCCGGTGCGATCGGTGCATGAGCCGCTTGGTCGAACCAGCCGAGGGCAAGCGCCGGCCGGCCAAGACGCCAGGCGGCGAGGCCAGCGACAAATCCGGCAAACCCCACCCGCTCGCCCTCGGGTGCCGCCGCCCAGGCAGAGGTGGCAACCTGCAACGCCACTCCGTCCCAACTACGCGCGAACAGCGCATGGGCAACATCGGCCCGGAGCAAGGCGGTACGTGGCGCACTCAGCCCGCCCGCCGCGTCGATCATTCCCAGCGCGGTGACGTATTCCCCTGCTGCCGTCCGGTCCTGCACCGCGCGTTCTAGTTTCGGGTCCGGCGCATCAGCCTGCCGCGCCAAAGCGGGCCGATTCAGGCTGGCCAAGATGACCAAGAGAAGACCCGCAAGTCTCGCACATATTGTTGCAGTATCCGCACGGCAATACGCGGTTTGACCCGGCCTTGACATGACTTCGGCGTAAACAACGCTGTTCCGCCGTGCAATCCAGGAGGGAGGCGAAACGAGCGATGATTGCGACTCGATTTTCCCGAATCAGTCACTTACAGGGCGAAATCTCCTCACGTTTGCGTGATGCCCTCTAATACATGCCGGCGCAGCATCCGCAACTCGGCCCATATGGCCGGCCGGAGATCCGGATCGGCGCGCACCTGGGCGGGGGTGGCGAGAGGCAGACAAGCAAGCGGCGTATCGCGGCCAGGGATCTGGGCGTTGGTGAGTCGGCCTTTCGGGAGCCGGCGACCAGCGCCGAGCAGCGCACGTGCTGCTAGCGGACCAAGCAACAGCGCCGTGCGCGGAGAGCAGATGACGATCAGCCGATGCAGGAAAGGCAGACACGTCGCCAACTCCGCCGGGCTTGGCGGCCGGTCGCCGGGCGGCCGCCAAGGGATCAGCGGCGTCAGCAACAGACGCTCGCGCGATAGCCCGATGCTGGCGAGCATGGCGTCGAAGAAGACGCCAGGCGCGCCGGTCAACGGCCGCCCAGCCCGGTCGTCGTCGGCGCTCGGCGGCGGTCCGATCACCAGCAGCCCAGCATCGGCAGGCCCCTCGAACAGCACCGGCCCGGTTGCCGTGTCGCGCAAGCCAATCCCTTCGAACGCGGCGATGGCCGCGCGCAGTTCGGCCAAATTCCCGGCCGCCGCCGCCGCCGCTTGCGCCCGCTCGGCGGAAGGAGCGGCGAGGCCGCCGAAAGGCGGGCGGGGCAAGGCGGCTGGAACGGGCGGGAGCGCGGGCGGGATTGCCGGTTCCGGTGCGAGACGGTCGAGCGGCGCCTCTTCCAGTGCCTCATCAGCCCCCCAGGCAACGAGCAGCCCCAGCGTGGTCAGAGCGTTCGTATCCATGCGGGGATGGTGTCGCCCATCGGCGCAGGCTTGCGCAACCGCCTCGACCGCCTAGGTTGGCGGCTCTCGCCCCTCTACGGATTCACGAGCAGCGTTGGGGAATTGTTTATGGACACAGCGCGCGCCGGGACGGGCGAGCCGAATCGCATCCTGCGGCCTGGAGAGACCTGCTGGAAGCTGGCGCACGCGGGGCGGATGGCCGTCATCATCGACGCGGCGGCCTACTTCACCCATCTCAAGGCGGCGATCCTGAACGCGCGTCACTCGATCCTGCTTATCGGCTGGGACTTCGACACCCGCGTGGCGTTGGACCGCGACCATCCCGATCCTGGACTACCGAACCGCCTGGGACCGTTGCTGACCCATGCCGTCACCCACAATCGTCAACTGCGCGTCTACGCGCTGCGTTGGGATCTCGCTTTCCTCAAGATGCCCATACGGGGCACCACGCCGGCCTTCGTGCTGGCAACCCTGCTGCATCACCGCCTGTATTTCAGGCTCGACTCGCATCATCCGGCGGAGGCAACCCACCACCAGAAGATCGTGGTGATCGACGACTGCGTGGCATTCTGCGGGGGCATCGACATCACCTCGGACCGATGGGACACGCCGGCGCATCGCGACCAGGAGCCGCACCGCGTGACCCCGAACGGCAAGCCGCATGAGCCGTGGCATGACGTGACCACGGCGGTGGATGGGGAAGCGGCGCGCGCCCTTGGCGAGCTTGCGCGTGATCGTTGGCAGGCATCGACCGGCTGGCGGCCGGAAGCGCCCACGCCTGGCCGCGATTGCTGGCCGGAGGGGCTGCATCCGGCGTTCCGCGACATCGACGTTGCCATCGCCAGGACCGAGCCCGCCTACGATGGAATGCCCGAAATCCGCGAAATCGAGGCGCTATATCTGGCGGCGATCGCGGCGGCCCGCCGCACGATCTACCTGGAGAGCCAGTATTTCGCCGCGCGCCGGATCAGTGAGGCGCTCGGGCGCCGGCTGGTGGAGCCGGATGGTCCGGAAGTCGTCATCGTCAACCCGAAGCGCGCCGAAGGCTGGCTTGAGGAGGAGGCGATGGGCGCGGCGCGTGCCGTGCTGCTGGAAGAGCTGCGCCGGTCAGACCGGCACAGCCGGCTCCGCTTCTATACGCCCGTCACCCAGGGCGGGGTCGACATCTATGTTCACGCCAAAGTACTCGTTGTGGATGACAAGCTTCTGCGTGTCGGCTCCTCCAACATCAACAACCGCTCGCTCGGGCTGGACACGGAATGCGACTTGGCCGTGGAGGTCTGTCCAGGGGATGAGGACGCGCCGGAGTTGCGCCGCGCAATCCTCTCGGTGCGCGACAGCCTAGTGTCCGAGCATCTTGGGGTGAGCTGCGACGCCCTCCGCGCGGTGCTGCAAGAAGAGGACGGATCACTGGTGCGGACCCTCAACCGGCTCATCAACCCGGCCGGAAAGACGCTTGTGCCGTTCACGCCACCCGCCCTATCGGACACCGAACGCGCGCTGGCCCGTTCACACTTGCTGGACCCGACCCGTCCGGAGAGCATGTCGCGCACCTTTGTTCGCGGTGTGCGGCTCTTCGCGCCGGCTTCGGTGCTTGCGCTCGCCGCCGCCGGGCTGTTCGCGTTAGGCGGCGCGGCGCTCGCCTGGCGCCATCGCCCGGCGTGAGCCAAACATGAGGAGGAAAGGAAGCGGGACATGGCTGAGGATCTAGGCCCACGCGAGGCGATGGAGTTCGATGTCGTGATCGTCGGAGCGGGGCCGGCGGGCCTGGCCGCGGCGATCCGGCTCAAGCAGCTCGCGCCCGACGCCAGCGTGTGCGTGGTGGAGAAGGGCAGCGAGGTCGGCGCGCACATCCTCTCGGGCGCGGTGGTCGAGCCGCGCGCCCTGAACGAGCTGATCCCGGACTGGCGCGCCCAGGGGGCGCCGCTGGATACGCCGGCGACCGACGACCGATTCATTTACCTGACAGCGACCAAGTCCTATCGCCTGCCGACCCCCCCGCAGATGCGCAACCACGGCAATTACATCGTCTCGCTCGGGGACGTGGTACGCTGGCTCGGTCGGCAGGCCGAGGCGGCGGGGGTGGAGATTTATCCCGGCTTCGCCGCCGCCGAATTGCTGGAGGAAGAGGGGCGCGTTGTCGGCATCGCCACGGGGGACATGGGCATCGGCAAGGACGGTGAGCCGACCGGAAACTTCCAGCGCGGCATGGAGCTGCGCGCTCCGTACACCCTGCTCGCCGAGGGCTGCCGCGGCTCGCTGGCCAAGCAGGTCATGCAACGCTACCTGCTGCGCGAGGGCGCCGACCCGCAAACCTACGCCCTGGGGGTCAAGGAATTGTGGGAGGTGCCGCCGGAGGCGCACAAGCCGGGGCTGGTCGTGCATACGATCGGCTGGCCGCTCGATCAGGCGACATATGGCGGCTCGTTCCTCTACGAGTTCGGTCCCAACCTCGTCTCGGTCGGCTTCGTCGTCGGCCTGGATTACAAGAATCCCTGGCTGTCCCCATTTGACGAGATGCAGCGCTACAAGACCCATCCCGCGGTCCGGCCCTATTTCGCCGGCGGGCGGCGCATCTCCTATGGGGCGCGGGCGCTGAGCGAGGGCGGGTTCCAATCGCTGCCGCAACTCACCTTCCCTGGCGGCGCGTTGATCGGCGATGCCGGCGGGTTCCTCAACGTGCCGAAGATCAAGGGCACGCACGCGGCGATGAAGTCCGGCATGATCGCCGCCGAGGCGGTGGCAGAGGCGCTGGCGGGTGGCCGCCCGGCAATGCTCCCGACCTACCGCACCAAGCTCCGCGCGAGCTGGCTCTGGGACGAGCTACAGCAGGTGCGCAACATCCGCCCGTCCTTCGCGAAATTCGGCCTGCTCGGCGGGATCGCCTACTCGGCGCTGGATACCTACGTGCTGCGCGGCAAGGCGCCCTGGACGCTACACCACGCCCATCCCGACAACGAGACCCTGACCCCGGCCGACCAGGCACCGCGCATCGCCTATCCGCGCCCCGACGGGGAGCTGACCTTCGACCGGCTTTCCTCGGTGTTCATCAGCAACACCAATCATGAGGAAAACCAGCCCGCGCATCTGCGCCTTCGCGATCCGGACAAGGCGATCACGGTCAACTGGGACACATACCGCAGCCCGGAGACGCGCTACTGCCCGGCCGGGGTCTATGAGATCGTCGGCGCCGAGGAGGGCACGCCGCGCTTGCAGATCAACGCGCAGAACTGCGTGCATTGCAAGACGTGCGACATCAAGGATCCGACGCAGAACATCGATTGGGTGACGCCGGAGGGGGGTGGCGGGCCGAACTACCCAGGCGGAATGTGAATCGCCGGGCGGACTATCAAATCCGAGTGACAAGGCAACCTTTACGTTGATATCCTTTATGGATGCCGAACGCTCGCCCCACCGCCCTCGCCCTCTCTCTGATCTCCGCAGCTCTCCTCGGGCTTCCGACCATCTCCCGCGCCGGGCCGCCGGACGCCTTTACCGGTGTGTACGGCGATTTCCTCAGAGCCCGATTCGCGACCGCACGCTCCGATTCGGCGACTGCGGCCGAAGAGTATCTGCGCGCCCTTGAGCAGGCTCCGGGGCAGGCCGACCTGTTGCGCCAAGCTTTCCATGCCAGCGCGCTCAGCGCCCGGCCCGAGGCAACGGGCCTGGCCCGGCTGCTGCCCGGCGAGCGGGACGCGCAGCTCTATCTCGCCGCCCGCGCCGCGCAGGCGGGCGACTGGAGGGATGTGGCGGCACGCGCTCGCACCCTGCCCCATGATGATCTAAGCGAGGTGCTGCGCCCGATCCTGCTGGCCTGGTCCGAGCAGGCGCAAGGCCGCTCCGATGCGGCGCTGGCCATCCTGCGCCCGGCGCAGGGTGGGCCGGTTCGGGCCATCTTCGTGCTGCACGCCGGCCTGATCGCCGACATCGCCGGGAGCGAGGCTCAGGCAGCGGAGGATTACCAGAAGGCGGAAGCGTTCTTCGACGTGCCCAACCTGCGCCTTGCCGAGACGCTTGCAAGCTTCGACGCGCGGCACGGGCGACCTGTTGAGGCGGCACGGGTGCTGGCGCGGGCGGCCGACGGCGCCCCTTCCATCGAACTCGCGCTTCCAGCGCTGCGCGCCCAGGCGTCGCGCCCGGTGGTGAGCAATGCGGCGGAGGGCCTTGCCGAGGCCTACCTGGCGGCGGCCGCGTCGTTCCGGCTGAGTGACCGGGGTGATACCTCGCTGCTGCTGCTGCGCCTTGCGCTCGACCTGCGCCCGGACTTCACCACCGCCCGGCTGCTGGCCGCCGATGTGCTGGAGACCCGTCGCCATCCCGAGGAAGCGCGCCAGCTTCTGGACGGCATCGCCGCGGGGGATGCCTTGGCGCCGCTCGCCCGGCTGCACCGCGCCGCGCTGATGCAGCGCGACGGCAATGTCGAGGGTGCGATGGCCGAGATGGACGCGCTCGGACGGGAATGCCCGGACAGCACCCTGCCCCTTGAGCAGAAGGCGGGCTTGCTCCAGGCGGCAGGACACTCGGCAGAGGCGGGCGTGGTACTGGATCAGGCAATCGCACGTCTGCCGGCCCAGCCTAAGGCCAGCGCGTGGGCATTGTTCTATGCACGGGCGGTGGCGCGCGACCAGGACCATGATTGGGCGGGCAGCGAGGCCGATCTCCTCCACGCGCTCGCCCTCTCGCCCGAGCAGCCTGCCGTGCTCAACTATCTGGGGTATTCGTGGGCCGAGAGGGGCGTGCGCCTGGGCGAGGCGCGCCGGATGCTCGAAAAGGCGGTGCAGCTCCAGCCGAATGATGGCGCGGTCGTGGACAGCCTGGGATGGGCGATGCTGCGCCAGGGCGATGCCGAGGGCGCGGCCCGGCTGCTGGAACGGGCGACGGAGCTGAGACCGGACGATCCGACAATCACCGGCCATCTCGGCGACGCCTACGCCGCCGGCGGGCGCCGGTTGGAGGCGGAGTACCAATGGCGGCGCGCGCTGCTGCTGCATCCACAAGACGCGGAAGCGGCGCGGCTGCGCATGAAGCTGGACGACACTCCCCGCCAGTCGGCGCAGACGGATAGCTGACCCCTCCCGCCAAGGGGAGAGGGCTCATCTACAACTTCCCCTCCCCTTGCGGGAGGGGCTGGGGGGAGGGGCCGGCCGCCTCTTGGTCTGATTGGTCTGACTGAAACGGACCTACTGAATACCCCTGTCCACTGTCCCTTGTCCCGGCCGGCGCGCTTGAAGCGCCCGGCACGCGCGTCCATGTCAGCGCGGTCACGACACCACAGAACGGCCATGCAGGCCGCGCGGAGGGAGCAGGTTCAATGACGAACGACAGCGCCAGCCAAACGCCCCATTCCCCGGAACCCACCGCGCCTTTTCCCGTGGCTCCGGATGCGATGCTGGGACTGTGGGCGTCGTGGATGGAGAGCGCGTTCCGCTCCGCGCAGAGCCTGACGCAGGCGGGGCCGGGGTGGTGGCAGCTCGCCCCGGCTGGTTTGGGCGGCACCGACGGCGCACCGGGCGTGGAGCAGCTTGAGAGCTTCCTCGCGCGTGATCCCTATTTGCGGATGGTCGAT
The DNA here is from genome assembly GCA_035252035.1 of Acetobacteraceae bacterium. Lineage (GTDB taxonomy): Bacteria > Pseudomonadota > Alphaproteobacteria > Acetobacterales > Acetobacteraceae > DATFDN01. The sequence goes on from DATFDN010000498.1 coordinate 9,522, forward strand.
CAGGCGTGGAACGCCAACCCCCTGCACGATGTGATCCCAGTCGATTGGGCGGAGATCGCGCGGGCCTTGCGGTGGCTGTGGCTGCGCGCGCTGCGCGATCCGACGAAGGCGCTCTCGGCCGCCACCCAGTTCAGCGCCGACGCCGCGCGGTCCGCGGCGGACATTTGGAACGAGTGGAGCCAGCGCTGGTGGGGGTATGCCGCTGGCAACGGCGCCCCATCCGCCGACAAGCGGTTCGCCGCGCCGGAATGGCAGACGAATCCCGCCTATCACACGCTCAAGAGCCTTTATCTCCTCGCCTCGGACTGGCTGCTGAAGCAGCCCGAGGCGGATGATCTCTCCGAGGCGGAGCGGCAGCGCCTGACGTTCCACCTGCGCCAGTTCGTCGATGCGATGAGCCCGACGCTGCTGCTGATGTCCAACCCCGCCGCGCTCCGGCGTGCCATCGAGACTGGGGGAACGAGCCTGGCCGATGGCTTGCGCAATCTGCTGTCCGATCTGAAGGCCGGGCGGCTGAGCATGGTGGACGAATCCGCCTTCGCGCCGGGCCGCAACCTGGCCCTGACGCCGGGAAAGGTGGTGCATCGCAGCAAGCTGATCGAGCTGATCCAGTACGCGCCGGCGACGCCGACCGTGCATTCCGTGCCGCTGCTGATCATACCGCCCTGGATCAACAAGTTCTACATCCTCGACATGCAGCCGAAGAACAGCATGGTGCGCTTCCTGACACAGCAGGGGTTCACCGTGTTCATGGTGTCGTGGAAGAACCC
>DATFDN010000499.1:0-5687 GCA_035252035.1 Acetobacteraceae bacterium
GAGTGCCGATCAGTGCGCATAATGTGGTCGCCACACGCGGACGGCGGACCGAAACACGATCTCCGACCATCATTGACCTGCAGACGCCAGTGGCGGAAATACTAACCCAAGAAGCCAACGCGTCCCCTGTGGCCGGTATTGGCGGTAACTCTGCATCCGGGATGGCCCATTATGAGGATAGGGCGCCTGGACTGTGCTGACTAATACCGTACTGGGCGATCAAGCCTCATCTACCGCTGCGTGCGACTAAAATCTGGATCTATTGCACATGCTATTCACTCCTTTTCTGAGAGTGGCGGGTGATCTCTCGCCTGCAGGGAAGATGCACCAACGCTGTGAGCAGCTATCTCTCTACGTGATTTTCGCGTCAAGGAACCAGATCGTGGACAGCGTCTTTTCTATGGAACCAGCGTCTGAGTTAATTATATATAGGCTTATCATCCTACTCCGCGGGTCTTTTGCATGGAAATGTTTTCCGAGTTCCTTGTATATAGGTTTGTTATCCTGTAATCGGGTCCCGAGGCAACTCGGTCGGGCATTCTGGCACGCTTGAAAATTCATGCAGATGGGCCGAGACCGAGGTGCCGGCGTGCCACACGGCTGTCCAACGCTTCTGGATGGATGCAGTGACCCCGTGCGACAGCCCGGCACAGGCTTCCGCCCAGGGGATTGGGAAACGTAATGAAGCCCATGCCGCCAATTGTAGCCTATTGCACACTTTGCGTCTTTAGGTACAATTTTCCAGGATACTGCCGACGGGGCGTACACTAATGACTGACGTGAATTCCGCAGTTCACGGCCAGCCGGCCTGGCAGTTCGCCGGGTCCGGCACCGACCGCCGCCCCAAGTCTGTCCGAGGCCTGTTCCAGTGTCGCAGTGCCCCAGGGAGGTGCCTGGCTCCGTCGTTTCCTGGCGTTTGCCGGGCCGGGCTACATGGTGTCGGTCGGCTATATGGACCCCGGGAACTGGGCAACCGACATCGCCGGCGGCGCAAAATTCGGCTACGCCCTGCTCTCCGTCATCCTGCTCTCCAACTTCATGGCGATCCTGCTGCAGGCCTTGGCGGCGCGCCTGGGCATCGTCACCGGACGTGACCTGGCCCAGGTCTGCCACGAGCACTATTCCAGGCCGGTCAATCTGGTGCTGTGGCTCGCCTGCGAGGCGGCAATCGTTGCCTGCGACTTGGCGGAGGCGATTGGCACGGCCATTGCATTGCGGCTGCTGTTCGGCATTCCCTTGGTCGGCGGCGCGCTGATCACGGCACTGGACGCCTTTTTGCTGCTCCTGTTGATGAACAAGGGCTTCCGTTTCCTGGAGGCCTTCATCATCGCGCTCCTGATCGTGATATTCGTCTGTTTCGCGGTGCAGATCGCCGCCGCGGCGCCGCCGCTGGGCGCCGTGCTCGGAGGGTTCGTTCCCTCCCGCGAGATCGCCACTAATCCCGAGATGCTCTACGTCGCGATCGGCATCCTCGGCGCGACGGTCATGCCCCATAACCTCTATCTGCACTCCTCGATCGTGCAGACCCGCGCCTTCGAGCGCACTGACGCGGGGCGCCGCCAGGCAATTCCCTGGGCCACCGGCGACAGCACCATCGCGCTCATGCTGGCCCTGTTCGTCAACGCCGCCATCCTGACCGTCGCGGCGGCCGCATTCCACGGCAGCGGCCACGCCGACCTCGGGGAGATCGGAGACGCCTACGCGCTGCTGTCGCCGCTCCTCGGGCTGGGGATCGCCTCGACGCTGTTCGCCGTCGCCCTCCTCGCCTCAGGTCTGAATGCGACAGTGACGGCCACGCTTGCCGGCCGGATTGTCATGGAAGGGTTCCTGCGCCTGCGCATTCCGCCGTGGGCACGGCGGCTGATCACGCGCGGCATTGCCATCATCCCGGTTGTTGGGGTGACCGCGTTCTATGGCGAGCACGGCACGGCTCAGCTGCTGGTCGGCAGCCAGGTGGTTCTCTCGATGCAGCTGCCCTTTGCGGTCATTCCGCTTGTGCGGTTCGCGTCCGATCGCCGCAAGATGGGCCATTTTGTTATATCGCGTCCGGTTGCGCTGGTGTCGTGGCTGGTCGCTACGGTTATTCTCGCCCTGAACTTGGTGTTGCTCATCGATACCGCCACTGGCTCTGGCTAATTACGCCGGGGAAGGTGGCTGCAACTGCGTGAGCGCCGATGGACATTGCTGGCGGCACTATCGGGGTTGGCGTTGCGGTGGCAAATCCGGCAACTGACGGCAAAGCACCGTTGACGGAGCTATCGAACGACGTCGATGCGGTAGTAAACATTGGGCTCGCTCTGCTGCCTACGAGGGGGCAAGGCATCGGTATGGCCAGATCTGCTCCTGAACGCCGTGTGCATCGGATAATGCCCATTCATTAGCTATAATCATACGTTAGAGTCAACATCCTGCCGGGCGCACGGCCATTGCGGACGGCACCCCTTTGGCTTATAATGGAAATATCGCTAATTATAGTCAGTGGTTTTGACGAGTGTTTTACCTCTTTCCGGAAAGGGAGGAGAGATGTACTACAGCGACATACGAATGAGCAAATAACTACAACACAGGCGATAGAGCTCTTTTTACAGGTCCTCAGGGGCCAGAATTTCTCCCCCAAGACCATCCGGGCCTACGGCGATGACCTTCGGCAGTTCGTCAGCTGGGCGCAAAGCGTCCGGGTCGACTTCGACAACCCCAGGCGGATGGACCGGCGCGATGTTGAGGCCTTCATGGGCTGTGGTGCATGTGTGGACGGCACCTGGAGCGCAAGGGGTTTGGCGTGATCTGGCTTCCGGAACGAGTGCGGTCATGTGTCCGGCCTTTGGCGCGGCCTTCATGACCGCTGGCCCAGATGGGTTTCGCCGAACAGGTCCCAAGCACGGATGCGGCATCAGCGCGCCTTTGCACCAAGCGGGGTTTCCCGTTCCTCGGTTCGACCGGCTGCCATCTCCTTGCTTCTGCCCTTTTGCTTCTCGGCGGTGACGAACGGCTAGGCGGCCTGCGGCGAGCGCCGGTAGGCCGTGCCGTTCGCCATCATGGCCCACGAGATGCGGGCCATCTTGTTGGCCAGGGCGACCGCGGCCAGCTTGCGCGGCCGGCGCTCCAGCAAGGCGAGCAGCCAGGGGCTGGCTGCCTTGCCTCCTGGCCGGGCCTGGCGGATCACCGCCATGGCCCCCACGGCCAGCAACTGGCGGAGCCTTTCATTGCCGGCCCGGCTGATGCCGCCCAGGCGCTGGCGGCCGCTCGTCGAGTGCTCTCGGGGGGTCAAGCCGAGCCAGGCCGCGAAGTGGCGCGCGGACGCGAACTGGCCAGGGTCAATCGTCGTCGCCACCGTCAGCGCCGTGACCGGCCCGACGCCGGGGACCGCGGCCAGGCGCTGGCTGGTTGGGTTGGCCTTGTGCCGCGCGGCCAGGCGCCGGTCGATCTCCGCCAGCTGCGCATCCAGCTGCGCGACGACCCGGCCCAGGTGGGCCAGCGTGTCCTTGGCCGCCTGCGGCATGTCCGTGTCAGCGGCAACCTTGCTCAGCAGCGGCTCGATCTGCGTGATGCCCTTGGCGGCGATCACGCCGAACTCCGCCGCGTGCCCGCGGATCGCGTTCACCAGCTGCGTTCGCTGTCGGACCAGCAGGTCGCGCGCGCTCAGGTCCATCGCCTCGGCCTGCGCCTCGGCTGATCTCACCGGCACGAAGCGCATGCTGGGGCGAGACGCCGCCTCCGAGATCGCCTCCGCGTCGGCGCGGTCGTTCTTGCCGCGCTTGACGAATGGCTTGACATACTGCGGCGGGACTAGCCGCACCATGTGGCCCAACTCTTGCGCGAACCGGCCCCAGTGGTGCGAGCTGCCACACGCCTCCAGCACCACTTCGGTGGGCGGCACCTTGCCAAGGAACCGCTCGAAGCGAGCGCGGGTCAGGTTCTCGCGCAGGATCGGACGCCCCCGCTCGTCCGTCCCATGGACGGTGAACACGGCCTTGGACGTGTCAACGGCGATGCGCTTAAACTCCATGGTGGGCGGCTCCTCAGATGGACGCTGTGACAGCTCCGATCTTGGCACATGATGCCGCGGGTGCCGTCCACCCCAACATGGATCTGCTGGTTGGTGCTGAGGAGCTGGAGGCATAAGAAAGCGCCTCCTCCTCCAGATGCTCGGATCCCCGCGATGCCGTTCAAGCTGAACCAGGACCGCCGCCATCATATACCGAGGCAGCGGCACCGGGTGACGAACTGGCCGGCCTACGACGCCAGCCTGCGGCAGCGTGGCAGTCTGACCGTCTGGTTTACCGACGAGGCGATCGAGGGGTGGGCTGCCGAGCCGCGCACCACCCGGGGCGGCCAGCCTTGGTGTTCGCCCCTGGCGATCCTAACGGTACTGACATTGCGCGCCGTGTTCCGCCTCGCATACCGGCAGGCCGAGGGCCTGATCGGCTCCATCATCGGTCTGCTCGGGCTCGACCTGCGCGTGCCGGATCACACGACACTCAGCCGGCGTGCCGCGACGCTGCAGGTACCGCAGCCGCAGCCGGCCCACACCGGCACGGGTGGCGATGCCGGGTCCATGCACCTATTGGTGGACAGCACCGGGCTCAAACTGTGTGGGCCCGGCGAGTGGCGGGTCGAGAGGCACGGCACCCGCACGCGCCGGTCCTGGAGAAAGCTGCACCTGGGCGTGGATGCCGACACCGGCCAGATCGTCGCCTCCGCGCTGACCACAAACGACACCGATGATGGCGCGCAGGTCGGCCCCTTGCTCGATCAGGTCACGGGACCCGGGGCCTCGTTCATCGGCGACGGTGTATGATCAGCAAGGCGTTTCAACTGCCGTCGCCGCGCGCCATCCTGCGGCGGTGATCATCGTGCCGCCGCGCGCCACGGCGGCGCCAAGCGAGACGGCCGAGACTGCCCCCACACAGCGCGACAAGCATCTGCAGCTCATCGCCGCGCACGGGCGCATGGCCTGGCAGAAAGCCTCCGGCTACACCAAGCGTGCTCGGGCCGAGGCCGCCACCTCTCGCTACAAACGGGTGATCGGGGACGGGCTGCGCTCACACACGGATGGGCGCCAGGCAACCGGGGTGGGCATCGCTGTCCATGTGCTCAATCGCATGCTGGAGCTGGGATGCCCGAACTACGTTCGCATCGCCTGAAACCAAATAAGGCTTGGGTTATTGTGCCTGCCCCTCTGATCCACGCAACACAGTTCTTATCACGTAATGACAGTGTCAAATCACCACATTATCCCATCGGTTGTGCAGAGGTTCGAGGATTGTCTGGCCGCTCCCGCCACGCCCGCCGGTGCCGGCGCGGGGCCCGGGAAGGCTCCGTGACAGGGGCGCCGAGGGAGTGGTAGGGGGCAGTCGTGATCGCCCAGTCCAGCCGGGAGCCGTGGAGCCGCGATGAGGATCGACATCGACAGGCTGACCGAGCCAGAGCTCATCGACCTCAACCACCGCGTCGTCGCGCGCCTGCGCTTCCTCCACGAGATGCGCGCGCACGCGGAGATGCTGGAGTTCCGGGTCGGCGACCGGGTCGCCTTCCGGGGCATTGTCAAGTTAGCGGCATTTGAAACGAGTATCGGCAATTTTCCTTCATGATTGCATTGTTCGGAGCAATTTTATACCTGCGCTCCGCGTCCCAACGACTACTGAATTGCGGGCTGCCGAATGCCGTCGGGTCAAGTTGACAATGCC
>DATFDN010000500.1:0-5461 GCA_035252035.1 Acetobacteraceae bacterium
CACCCTGCCCCCAGCGGCAGCGATCCTGAACACGCCCGCCGAAAGCCTCTTCGCGGCCAGGCCGGAGAACGCGTCCGGGCCGCGCGTTCCGGCTTGGACACTCAGTCCCGCGATCGGCGTGCAGGAGCTGTTCAACGACAACATCTACCAGACCGAGTCGCGCCGCCGCGCCGACCTGATCACCGCGATCACGCCGGAGCTGGACCTTCGCGGCGACACGCCGCGCCTGAACCTCAATCTCCGCTACGCCCCGGTGCTGGAGTTCTACACCCGCACCCCGTCGGCCGACGCGGTGGCGCACAACCTGCTCGGCACGGCGACCGCGACCCTGGTTCCGGAAACGGTGTTCGTGAACGTCCGCGCATTGGCGTCGGTGCAACCCGCGGGGGGCGGGCTGGGCGGCCTTTCCGATGCCGCGCTCGCGCCCAGCCTTCCCGTCGGGAACGGGCTCGGCACGGCCTCCCTGCCCGGCGTGCTCACATTGGGCAAGCAGAACCGCGCGCAGACCGCGAGCATCGCCATCACGCCCTATGTGCAGCACCGCTTCGGCACATTCGGCACCGGCAAGGTGGGCGTGACGCTCTCGGCCTCCTCGATCAGCGCCGATGCCGGGACAGCGCCGATTCCGGGCACCATCAGCACCGGCACGCAACGCCAGGAGACTGGCGAGATCACGGCGCAATTCCAAAGCGGCGAGGCGTTCGGGCGCCTGCGCGATTTCGTGCTGCTCGACGCGGCGCGGAGCACCGGCACGGGCGTGCTGGCGGGCGCCCGCGAGGACATCGCCACCAACTGGGTGGGCTACGCGGTGAACCGTGCGGTGACGCCGTTCGCCGAGTTCGGCGCCGAAAGCATCTCCTATCACACCGCGCCGCGCCTGCGCATCGATGACGCGGTGTGGGAGCTGGGCGTGGTGCTGACGCCCAATCCGGACAGCCAGATCTCGATCGGCTACGGGCATCACCAAGGGATCGATGGGCTCGACATTCGCGGCTATTACGCGCTGAGCGCGCGCACGCGCCTGACCGTGAGCTACACAACCGCGCTCGCCACCGACGTGCAACTTCTTCAGTCGCAACTTGGCCTCGCCGCGTTCGATACGCTCGGCAATCCGGTGGACCAGACGACCGGGGCGCCGCTCTTCCTCGGCAACGGGCTGCTCAGCACGCAGGACGCGCTGTTCCGCAACCGCACCCTCAGCCTGACCGCGAGCACGCAGCGCGAGCGCGACAGCATCGCGCTTTCCATCCAGCACCAGCAGCAGACGCCGATCGGCACCGCGAACCCGGCCGAGCGCGGCGTGGGCGAGGACGCCACGACCGTGGGCGCTTCCTGGACGCATCAGATTTCGGAGCGCACCAGCCTTGGCGCGTCGGCCAGCTACACGCGCCAATCCTTCCACGTCACGCCCGCCGTGCATGAGCGCGTGATCGGAGTGACGCTCGGCGTCAGCCATCAGCTCAGCGAGACGGTCACGACCTTCGCGCGCTACGCCTTCCTCGACCGCGCCTCGGGCTACGCGGGGCGCAGCTTCACCGACGACGTGCTTCTCATCGGCATCAGCAAACGGTTCTAAGTGGGGCACCGTGTTCGACACCTTCTACAACTTCACCGGCCCTCCGTTCCAGCTCACGCCCGACAGCCGATTCTTCTTCGGCTCCACCGGGCACAGCCGCGCCATCTCGCACCTTGTCTATGGCCTGGCGCAGGAGGAGGGCTTCGTCGTCATCACCGGCGAGGTCGGCGCGGGCAAGACCACGCTGGTCGAGCAGCTTTGGGCGCAGCTTGATCGCGCCAGCTATGTCATGGGCCGGGTCGTGACAACGCTGGTGTCAGGCGACGATCTGCTCCGCCTCGCCCTCGCCAGCCTCGGCGTGGAGGACACGGCGGGCGACAAGGCGGCCATGCTGCGCCGGTTCGAACAGGCGGTGCGCGCGCACCGCGCGGCCGGGCGGCGATGCCTGCTGGTCGTGGACGAGGCGCAGAATCTCTCCCACGACGCGCTGGAGGAGCTGCGGATGCTCTCCAACGTGACCATCGACGCGCGGGCCAGCCTGCAAACTATCCTGCTCGGCCAGCCGCAGCTCCGCGCGGTGCTCGCCAGTCCAGAGCTGGAGCAGCTTCGCCAGCGCGTGCTCGCCTCCTACCACCTCGGTCCGCTCTCGGAGGCGGAAACGCAAGCCTATGTCGAGCACCGGCTGCGCACGGTCGGGTGGGCCGGCGCTCCGCGCTGGGCCGACGGGGCGTTCGCCGCGCTGTTCCGGCACACGGGCGGGCTGCCGCGCCGCATCAACACGCTCTGCGCGCGCGTGCTGCTGTACGGCGCGCTTGAGGAGGCGCATGTCATCACCGGCGCGATGGTGGAGGCCACGGCGGCCGAGCTCGCCCGTGACCTGAGCACCGGCCTGCCCGCGCATTTGCCGGCCCGCGGCGTGGTGACGCACGAGGCGGCGGATGGCGTGGCCGGGCGCATCGCCATGCTCGAAGCCGGTCTGTCGCGCCAGGGGCGGACCTTGCGCCGCCTGCTCGACCTCATCGGCGCCTATGCCGAGACGATCCCCTGATCCCGAACCTCGGAAGGCCCCTCATGCAACGCGCCGAGACGCACGCCGGCCAGATCCGCAACGCGATGACGGTCGATGTGGAGGACTATTTCCAGGTGCAGGCGCTCGCGGGCTGCGTCCCGCGCGGCTCCTGGGACTCGATCCGGCCGCGGGTCGAGGCGAACATGGAGGCGATCTTGGAGCTGTTCGAGGACGCGGGCGTGCGGGCGACGTTCTTCACCCTGGGTTGGATCGCCCAGCGGCATCCCATCCTGGTGCGCCGGATCGTCGCTGGTGGGCATGAGCTGGCGAGCCACGGCTGGGACCATACCCGCGCCGATGCGCAATCGACGGACGAGTTCCGCGCCGACGTCGGCCGCACCCGGCGGCTTTTGGAGCATGTGAGCGGCGTGCGGGTCGCGGGCTATCGCGCGGCCACGTTCTCGATCGGCGCGCGCAACCCATGGGCGTTCGGGGTGCTGGAAAGCGAGGGGTACCGCTACAGTTCCAGCGTCAACCCGATCCGTCACGATCTGTACGGGATGCCGGACGCGCCGCGCGTGCCGTTCCGCCCCGAGGGGGGGCGGCTATGGGAGATCCCGATGACCACGGTGCGGGTGCTGGGCCATAACCTCCCCTGCGCCGGCGGCGGCTATTTCCGGCTGCTCCCCTACCGGCTCTATCGCGCCGGACTGCGTCGGGTGAACCGCGCCGAGCATCAGCCGGGGATCTTCTATTTCCACCCCTGGGAGCTTGATCCCGCGCAGCCCCGGATCGCCGGCTGCGGCTTCAAGTCGCGCATCCGCCACTACACCAACCTGCACCGGATGCGCCCGCGCCTGTGGCGCCTGTTGCGGGAGTTCCAGTGGGACCGGATGGACCGGGTCTACGCGGGGTGCATCGAGCAGACGGGGGCTCCGGCGGCACGGCTGAGCGTGGTGCCGGTTTAGCGATTCCGACGACCCCTCCCCCCGGCCCCCTCCCGCAAGGGGAGGGAAACAATTCTTCTCCCCTTCCCCTGCGGGAGGGGGCTGGGGGGAGGGGGTCAAGCCGCGACGCGCGCCTGCGTCCCGGTGTTGGCCCGCGCATCCTCTTTGATCATGTCGGCGGCCTTCTCCGCAACCATGATGACGGCGGCGTTGGTGTTGCCGGAAACCATTGTCGGCATGATCGCCGCGTCGGCCACGCGCAGGCCCGCGATGCCATGCACGCGCAGCCGGTCATCGACCACCGCCATCGGGTCATGTCCCATCTTGCACGTCCCGACCACGTGATATGTGGTCTGGCCGTTGCCGCGCGCGAACTCCAGCCACTCGTCGTCGGACTGCACTTTCTCGCCAGGGTTCATCTCATAGGCGCGGTACTTGTCCATCGCCTTGTTCTCGATGACGCGGCGGCCGATCTTCATGCCCTCGATCAGCACGCGCCGGTCGCTCTCCTCGGCCAGGAAGTTGGGCCGGATCGCCGGCTTCGCCATCGGGTCGGGCGAGCGCGCGTGGATCGAGCCCTTGGACTCCGGCCGGCACACATAGACGGTCAAGGTCATGCCAGGCTCGCGATCCAGGATGCGCGTCGCGGCGGTGCCGTAGCTCGCGTGGGCGAAGTGGTACTGCACGTCCGGCACTTCCAGCTCGGGGCGGGTCTTGACGAAGCCGTACGCGATGCCGGCGGTGTAGGTCAGGATGCCGCGCCGCAGGACGAAGTACTTCACGATCTCCTGGGCGAAGCGCGCGCCGCGCGTGTGCTCGTTCAAGGTCACCGGGAGCTTGACGCGCCAGTTCATGCGCGGCGCGAAGTGATCGCGGTAGTTCTCGCCGACGCCCGGCAGGGCGTGGCGCACGGGAATGCCGACCGTGCCGAGCAGCGCCGGGTCGCCGATGCCGGACAGTTCCAGGATGTGCGGCGACTGCACCGCGCCGGCGGCAAGGATCACCTCGGCCCCGCTCCGCGCCTCGCGCGCCGCACCGCGCTGGACGTAGCGCACGCCCGCCGCGCGCCGCCCCTCCAGGATCAGGCCGGTCACGTGCGCGTCGGTCTCGATGCGCAGATTGGGCCGCGCGGCGGTGGCGACGTCGAGGAAGGCGCGCGCCGTGGACCAGCGCTGGCCGCGCTTCTGCGTCACCTGGAAATAGCCGAACCCTTCCTGATCGCCGTTGTTGTAGTCGGGATTGCGCGGATAGCCCTCGGCAATGCCGGCCGCGATGAAGGCGTCGCAGACCTCGTTGTTCTCGCGCATGGGTGTCACGTTCAATTTGCCGCCGCGCCCGCGCGCCGGGTCGGCGGGGCCTTCCCAATTCTCGGACTTGCGGAAGTAAGGCAGCACGGACTCGTACGACCAGCCCCGATTGCCGAACTGCGCCCAGGTGTCGTAGTCGAGAGGGTTGCCGCGCACGTACAGCATCCCATTGATCGAGCTTGAGCCGCCGAGCGTCCGGCCGCGCGGGATCGGGATAGAGCGGTTGTTGACGCCCGGCTCGGGCTCCGTGGCGAAGTTCCAGTTCAGCTCGAGATGGTTGAGCAGCTTGGTGAAGCCGACCGGGACGTTGATCCAGAAATTCTTGTCGCGCGGCCCCGCCTCCAGCAGCAAGACGCGCGTGGTTCCGTCTTCGGTCAGGCGGTTCGCCAGCACGCAGCCGGCCGAGCCGGCACCCACGATGATATAGTCGTACTCCGACATCCAACCGGTCTCCTTCGCGGACGTGATCCTATCGCGGGGGACGCGGATCACGCCAGCAGGGCACTTGCGTCCTCCCAAGCCTGGCGGGCCACGTCCCCGGCCGGCGCGGCGCGCGCGAGGCCAGCCGCCTGTCCCGCCCAGGCTTGCATACGCTGCACATCGCCCGCTTTCTGCGCGGCCTCGCGCATCGGTGCGGTCAGGCCGCGTTGCACTGGATAGGGGGCGGGCGGCGGCGCGTCGG
>DATFDN010000501.1:0-2539 GCA_035252035.1 Acetobacteraceae bacterium
CTTCATCTTCGTCGCGCGTCCGCTGTACTCGCAATCCTGCAAGCTGCGTAGGCTGACTGCGCCTTCCAAATCACGCTGTCATGTTTGGCGCGAAAGCTGAAAGAACCGCTCCGCACCGTCAGGCGCTGTCAGGTTGGTTGCGACCCTCATGGCGTGGCGGCCTCCCGGGCATGAACCCGAGGCCAAGCCCATTGCGGTGGCTTTCGCTTCGCGCGTATCCGGCACGCCGTTGGCTTCACCAATCTCTGAGTCTGCGCACGGTCGAGCTGGTCCTGGCGGATCGTGGCGCCGTAGTGCGCTATGGGGAGCATCCGCGAGTGGGCCGGCTTAGCACTACCTGGGTAGATTCAGGTCGCTTTCCGTGCTTTCTCAACGAGGCACGCGATTTTTGGTCTGTGTCGCAAGCCCCTGGTATAAAAGGAAAATTTTCGTTTCTGCCCAGGTAGTGTTAGGTTCTGTCAGATCTCGCGCCAAACGGCCGCCCGCCAGCAATCGCTGTATTGCCCGCGGCGCTCAATCAGCTGTTCTGTAGATTGAGGTTGGCGTCTGAATGAAATTGCTGGCGCAACCCTGCTCAGCGCCAGAGCTGACAGAACCGTGTAACATCTTTGCTCCCGGGGGTTTTTCTATGCACGCCAGAAGGGCTTGCTGATCTCCCCAAATATGTCGCCTCGAGTTCGGCCAAGATCAGCCAGCGTCCGGTCGTCCATGCCACCGAGCACCCGCCGCTCGCGAGCGCGGCAACTCCAAGTGCGACACATAGCGAGGAGACGGTGAGCAGGGTTGCGCCACTGCCGCCGAAACAGTTGTAAATTCTGAACGGGCAACCTTGCGGACCGGCACCAGGCAGGATCAACGGTGAACGGCCGGAACGCGGCTCTGGTGTCGTCTGTCATGGCCCTGCTCCCTTGCTGCGGCGTTGCGGGCGTCAATTCCCTGATCACATCCCTTGTACGCCCGCGTCTCGCGGGAGCCTGTGGCGCGCGTCACGCCGGCGCGTGGCCGCCGCGCAGGTTTCGGGAGGGGGCAGGGGCGTGGGCGGCTACCGCCGGAGCTCCGCCAACCCGGCCTCCATCTCCGCGAGGCGGCCCTGGGCCCTGGGCAGCCAGTGGCCGTCCCCGCTCCGCTGGTGGTTCTTTCAGCTTTCGCGCCAAACATGACAGCGTGATTTGGAAGGCGCAGTCAGCCTACGCAGCTTGCAGGATTGCGAGTACAGCGGACGCGCGACGAAGATGAAGCAGGCGGCGACGGTTGGCGGGGACATGCTGGTTGTGACGAGTGCGGGGACGGAGAAAGGCGCGGAGCTCATCGTATCCTCGACAGAACCGCTCGGCCGCACCGAATGCCTTGAAGCCCCGCATACATCGGATCCGGCCTTTGACGCCCCGGTGATCTTGCTCGAGTCTATTATTCTTGTGGGCGCTGGTACGGTGCCTCACGCCTCGGCCCAGCGTTGAGCGGATCGCGCGCGGGTAGGAGCCGTGCCCGTCCGTGGTGACGCGGTCAGGGACCAGGCCGGCGGCGGACTTCGCGGAGCGGAAGAACGCCTTCGCGGCCGCCATGTCCCGGTGCTCGCTGAGCATGGCGTCGACCAGGTTGCCATGGCGGTCGATCGCACGATACAGATAGCACCAGCGGCCCCGCACTTTCAGATACGTCTCATCCACGAACCACGAGCGCCGTCCGGCTCCGCCCCTGCCGCGCCGGTGTTGCCGGAGTTCGGCGGTCAGGATGGGGGTGAGCTTCGCCTCCCACTCACGGACCGTCTCGTGGCTGAAGACGATGCCGCGCTGCAGGAACATCTCGCTGAGGTCCTGGAGCGTGAGGCGGTAGCGCAAGCGCCAGAGCACGACCAAGGCGATGACGTCACTCGGATACTGGGTCCGGTTCAGCAGGCCGCCGCTGCGCTCGTTGAACTGCCGCCCACAGTCGCGGCAGCGGAAGCGACGGTAGCCCTGCGCCGTGCGGTCCCGCCGCTCCGAGGTGGCGGCGGAGCTGCAGTCGACGCATTCCATTGTGAGCTCCCGGCCCCCTTTCAGCCGACCCGAAGCCTACCCGCGGCCGAGCCGACCACCAATCTGGGACCCAGCTGGCGCGAGACCTGACAAAACCCGGCCAGCTGTTCGAACCGGCTCCCAATTCAGGCCTGCACTGGGCGGAGGCGGCGTAACCCCCAATCTCTGGACAGTCTCCACGTCCACCTCGGTAGCCCGGCATTCGTCCTTGCGCGCGCGTAGGCCGTCCCCGATCACTTGCTTCCAGCGCCCGATTGCTGCCTCGGCCAGAGCTCGTCTCGCGTAGCCGGACGCTTTCTGCCATCCCATGCGGCCGTGCTCGGCGATGCACTGGAGGTGGCGGTCGCGCTGTGTGGGAGCCGTCTCGGCCGCGTCGCTCGGCGCCGCGGTTGAGCGCGGCGGCACGACGACGTCCGCGTCTGGATGACGCGCGGCGACATCGGCGTAAACGCTGCCTTGATCGTACCCACGGTCGGCGGTGAACGAGGCCACGGCTCCGTCGAGCTGATCGAGCAAAGGGCCGA
>DATFDN010000502.1:0-4257 GCA_035252035.1 Acetobacteraceae bacterium
GGCCAGCCCGCGATGCAGGGCTTGGGTCCATAGCCGGATCGCCACGCCCGGCGCCTCTCGCCCGGCGCGGCCCGCGCGCTGATCGGCGGCGGCGCGCGAGACGCGCACGGTGGCCAGCCGTGTGAGCCCCGTGCCGGCATCGAGCCGGGGCGCGCGGCGCCATCCCCCGTCCACGACGATCCGCACGTCCGGCACAGTGAGCGAGGTCTCGGCAATGGAGGTCGCGAGAACCACCCGGCGCCGCTCGGCGGGGCGCAAGGCCCGGTCCTGATCGGCCTGGGGCAGGTCGCCGTGCAGCGGCAACACCATGGCGGCGATGCCCTCCAGCTCCGCCTCGGTGCGGCGGATTTCGGCCATACCCGGCAGGAAGGCGAGGATGTCGCCCTCGCGCCGGGCCAGCGCGGCGCGGATGGCGGCGGCCACGGCTCTTGCCAGGTCGCGCGGCGCGGCGACGTCGCGGGCGGCGTGCTCCACCTGGACCGGATGAACGCGCCCGGCGCTCTCGACCACCTCGGCCGCCATCAGCCCGGCGAGGCGCGCTCCGTCGGGAGTGGCGGACATAGCGATCAGGCGCAGCTCCGGGCGCAGCGTGCGTTGCAGGTCGAGGCAGAGGGCAAGCGCCAGGTCGGCTTCCAGCGAACGCTCATGCACTTCGTCGAGGATCACGGCGGCGACGCCATCCAGGCCGGGGTCGGAGAGGAGGCGGCGGACCAGCAGGCCCTCGGTGACGACCTCGATCCGGGTGGCGGCGGAGACGGCCGAGTCGAGCCGGGTTCGGTAGCCGACGGTCTGGCCCACCGTCTCCCCGCGCAGGAACGCCATCCGTGCGGCGGCGGCGCGGGCGGCCAGGCGGCGCGGCTCAAGCACCATGATCCGGCCCTCGCCGCGCCATGGCGCGGCGAGCAGGGCGAGCGGGACCAACGTGGTCTTGCCGGCGCCCGGCGGAGCGACGAGGATCGCATTGCGTCCGTCCGCCGCCATGGCATGAAGCGCGGGCAGCGCGCCGGCGACAGGGAGTTCGGGCGCCATCGGGCGCGGACTAGCATCCGGGCCGCGCGGCCGCCAGATGCTAGGCGACGGAGGTGATGATGAACGTCGTGCTTCGAAGGCCCATGACCCTTGCCGAGTTCCTCGATTGGGAGGAGCGGCAGGAATACAAGCACGAGTTCGACGGCGTGGGGCCTGTCGCGATGACAGGGGGCACGGTCGCCCATGCGATCATCGGCCGGAATCTTGTCGCGACCCTAGCCACGCGGCTAAGGGGCAAGTCATGCAAGCCCTTCGGCAGCGACCTTAAGATTCAGGTGGGTGGCAGTATCCGCTACCCGGACGCATTTGTTGTCTGCACCCCCGTGTCGCCGAAGGCCAAGGTCGTCCAAGATCCCGTCGTGATCTTCGAAGTGCTGAGCGACAGCACCGCGCACACGGATCGCGGGCGCAAGAACGAGGAATACCGGGACACGCCCTCGGTCATGCGCTACGTGATGTTGGAGCAAGACAGTATGCGCGCGACCATGTTCGCGCGGGAGGAAGGGCGTTGGGTCGGGTCGATCCTGTCCCGCGATGCCGTGCTGGCGATGCCCGAAATCGGCATCGAGATTCCTCTCGCCGAACTGTATGAAGGCGTCGATTTCCCGCCGGAGAGCGCGTGACCCGTCCGCTTGTCCTTCTATCCCTGCTTCTGTCGCTGACCGCCGCGCCCGCCTTGGCGCTGGAGAGCAACCGCGCGGTCAGTCCACAGGCCACCGTGTCGCTTGTCTCCGATGCCGACGCGGTCGCGCCGGGCACGCCGGTCCGG
This sequence comes from Acetobacteraceae bacterium, assembly GCA_035252035.1. Taxonomy (GTDB): domain Bacteria; phylum Pseudomonadota; class Alphaproteobacteria; order Acetobacterales; family Acetobacteraceae; genus DATFDN01. Next base: position 1,799 of record DATFDN010000502.1, read on the forward strand.
CTGGGGCTGCTGATCCGGCTGGCCCCAGGCTGGCACACCTACTGGAAAAACCCCGGCGACGCCGGCGCCCCCCCCGAGCTGCACCTGGAGCTGCCGCGGGGCGCCAGCGCCGGGTCGCTCGCCTGGCCGGCGCCGGCGCCGCTGCACGAGGGGCCGCTCGTCACCTACGCCTATACCGGCGACGTTCTGTTGCCCCTGACCGTGACGCCGGGCGAGGCCGGGCTGGATGTCAGCGCCGCCGCCAACTGGCTGGTGTGCAAGGATATATGCATCCCGGAGCAGGCAACCTTCCGCCTGAGTCTCCCGCGCGGCCAGCCTGCCCCCTCCGCCGAGGCGCCGCTCTTCGCGGCGGCCGAGCGTCAGCTTCCGCGTCCGTCGCCGTGGGTCGCGCGTATCGCGGCCGACGGCACGCTCTCACTCCGCGGGCCGGAGCTGGGGCCAGCGACGGTGGCGCGTGCCTGGTTCATGCCGAACGAGCCCGATCTGATCGATAACGCGGCGCCGCAAGGGCTGCGCGTCGCGCCGGGGGCGCTGGCCTTGGCGCTGAAGCCGGCGCCAGGGTTCAAGCCCGGAGCGGGGCTGAGCGGTGTCGTGGTCGTGCGCGACCGCGCGGGGCTGGAGACCGCCGCCGCGATCGACGCCACTCCCGGTCCGCCGCCCCCGTCATTGGCGGAGGCCGCGCCGCTGTGGCGGCTCTGGGGGCTGGCCTTCCTGGGCGGAGCGATCCTCAACCTGATGCCGTGCGTCTTCCCGGTGCTCGCGCTCAAGACAATCGGCCTGGCGCGCGGCGGGCGGGCGCACGCGGTCAGCTACACCGCCGGCATCCTCGCGGCCTTCGCGGCCATGGGCGGGGCGCTGATGGTGGCGCGCGGGTCGGGCGGCGGCGGATGGGGATTTCAGTTCGCCTCCCCCGCCTTTGTCGCCGCGACCTCCTGGGTGATGCTCGCGATCGGCCTCAATCTGGCGGGCGTGTTCCGGGTGGGCGCGGGCCGGCTCGCCGGGGCGGGGCAGGGATGGGTGTCGCGCGGTGGCCATGCCGGCAGCTTCGCGACCGGGCTTCTCGCCGTGCTGGTCGCGACACCCTGCACCGCTCCCTTCATGGCGGGCGCCGTCGCGGGTGCTTTGGCCACGCCGCCGCTGGCCACGGTGTCGGTGTTCTTGGCCATGGGGCTTGGCCTTGCCGCGCCCTATGCGGCGCTGGCCTGCGTGCCGGGGTGGGGGCGCTTCCTGCCCCGGCCTGGGCGCTGGATGGAGCGGCTGCGGAACATCCTCGCGCTGCCGATGTTCGGCGCCGCCGCCTGGCTGCTCTGGGTGCTGAGCCAAGAAGCCGGACCGGACGCGCTGTGGGCGGGGCTGGCCGGGTCGGTCCTGGTTGGCGGCGCGGCTTGGCTGACCGGCGCCACGCAGCGTGCCCGCATCCGGTCCTGGCGCATCGGGGCGGGTAGCGCGGTGGCGACGCTCGCGCTCGCGCTCGCCCTGCTGCCGCGCATCCAGGCCGGGCCGCCGCCGATCGCGCCGGCAGAGGGCGGCGAGACATTCACCCCGGTCCGCCTTGCCGCGCTGCGCGAGGCTGGCCGCCCCGTGTTCGTGGACATGACCGCCGCCTGGTGCGTGACGTGCCTCGTGAACGAGCGCGTGGCGATCGACACGCAGGCGGTGCGGCAGGCGTTCCAGATTCGAAACGTAGCCTACCTTAAAGGCGATTGGACGCGCCAAGATCCGATGCTGACCGCGTTTCTGCGCGAGAACGGGCGCGACGGCGTGCCGCTCTATCTGTTTTACCCCCCGCGCGCCGAGGCCCCCTTGGTGTTGCCCCAGATTCTCACGGCGCCAACCGTGCTGGCCGCCCTGGGGGCCACGGGCTAGCGGTCCTCCAAGTCGGGAGAACGTTATTGCAATTCCTTGGGATTGAGTGGGTCGGCGTCAACGCCGACACCGGGAGGAAGCTTGGTCTCTCGATCGGCTTCGTCTTGTTCGTCCTCCTCCTCCGCCTCGTGCTGCGCGCGGTTGTCGCCCTGGCGATGCGGCGCTCCGACCGCCGCTCCTCGGAGGTTCGGTTCTGGACCCGGCAGGGAATCAGCCTGTTCACGGCGGTGGTGCTGATCTTCGGCCTGCTATCGATCTGGTTCAACGACCCGACTCGGCTGGCGACCGCCTTCGGCCTGGTCTCGGCTGGCCTCGCTTTCGCCTTGCAGCGGGTGGTCACGGCCATCGCGGGCTATGTCGTCATCCTGCGCGGCGCGACCTTCACCGTCGGCGACCGCATCTCGATGGGCGGGGTGCGCGGCGACGTGATCGCGCTCGGCTTCATCCAGACGACGATCATGGAGATGGGCGAGCCTCCGGCCGTGCAGAGCGCCGATCCCGCCGTATGGGTCCGCAGCCGCCAATTCACGGGGCGCATCGTCACGGTCAGCAACGCCAAGATCTTCGATGAGCCGGTGTTCAACTACACCCGC
>DATFDN010000503.1:0-22732 GCA_035252035.1 Acetobacteraceae bacterium
CAACTCGATCAGGGATGCCGAACGTCGCTCGGTCTCGAAGCCGAAGACCGCGCGGACCAGCGCGTCTGGCGGCGCGGCGCCGGCGGTGACGGCGTCCATGATCTGCGCGCGCGCGAGGTCGGTGCGCATCAATGAGAGGAACTCGCCCTCCGTCATGTTGTTGGCGCGCAGCACGCTGTCCAGCGCGGCGCGGTCGAACTGGCCCGACTTGTCGCGAAAGGCCGGCATCGAAAACACCGCCTCGCGCAGCGCCTGGTCGGGCACCACGACGCGCAGGCGCGCTTCCTCGCGCGTCATCGCCACCTGCTCGATCATCTGTTGCAGGGCGCGCTCGGCGGCCTCGCGCCGCAGCGCCGGAGTCATGTCCTGTCCCGGCGGCAGGCGGCGCTGCGCTTGCGCCAGCTCGCGCTGGAAGGCCGGCTGGAACCGCTGCGGGTCGATCGTCTGCCCGCCGACCTTGGCGAGCCAGGTCTTGGTGCCGATCAGCCGCACCACGTCGCCCACGCCCCAGATGACGAACGCAGCCACCATCACGGCGAAGAACAGGCGGACCGGCCAGGTCTCTAGATAGCGGCGGAAGGCAGTGATCATGCGGTCGTCGGTCCAGGCGAGGGCGGGGGGAGCATATACGAGTCGTGGCCACGCTTTGCCAGCGCCGGGGATTGCGCTAGCTGGCGTGGTGGACGAAGGAGCGCGGGATGGCACAGTTGATCGCCGGCAACTGGAAGATGAACCTGCTGCGCGCGCAGGCGCTGGAGCTGGCCGCCGAGATCCGCCGCGGCGTCGCCGATGTGGCGGCCGAGGTCGTGGTCTGCCCGCCAGCGATCACCCTGCCCGTGGTGGCGCGCACGCTGGAGGGCTCGCCGGTCGCCGTGGGCGGCCAGGACTGCCACCAGGAGAAGGCCGGGGCGCACACTGGCGATATCTCCGCTCCGATGCTGCGCGACGCGGGCGCGCGGTGGGTGATCCTGGGTCATTCGGAGCGGCGCCAGAACCACGGCGAAACCGACGAGATCGTGCGCGAGAAGGTGCTGGCGGCGGTCGCCGCTGGGCTCACCCCGATCGTTTGCGTGGGCGAGACCGAGGACCAGCGCCGCGCCGGGCAGGAGACCGAGACCGTGGGCTGGCAGCTCTCGGGCAGCTTGCCGCAGGGGTTCGGCGGCGCCGTGCCGGGGGTGGTGGCCTACGAACCCGTCTGGGCCATTGGTTCGGGCCGGACCCCCACCGAGGAGGAGGTTGCGGCCATGCACGCCTTCATTCGCGAGGAGCTGGTGCGCCAGTTCCCTGATGCGGGGCGGGGTGTCCGCATCCTGTATGGCGGTTCGGTGAAGGCGGGGAACGCGCAGGCGCTGCTGGCGGTGCCCGAGGTGGGCGGCGCCTTGGTGGGCGGCGCGAGCCTGATCGCGGCCGAGTTCATCGCCATTGCCCGCGCGGCGCGAGGGGCGTAGAAGGCGCGCGCCACTCCACCCATCGGCGGACCCTGTCAGTCCACATGTACGACGTTCTCATCGCCATCCACGTCTTCGTGGCCATCGCGCTGATCGGCGTGGTGCTGATCCAGCGCAGCGAGGGCGGGGGGTTGGGGATCGGCACCTCGCAGGGCATGGGGGCGTTCATGTCCGGGCGCGGCACCGCGAACCTGCTGACCCGCGCCACCGCGATCCTCGCCGCCATCTTCATGGCGCTGTCGCTGGGCATGGCGTTGATGAACCGCAACACCGCAGGGGCTGGCGGCGTCTCGATCCTGAACACGCCGATGCCGATCACGACCCCGGCCGCGCCGGGCCAGGTGGGCGTGGTGCCCGCGCCGCCTCAGCCGAACGCGCCGAAGCCCACGCGCGCCACCCCTGGTCCGGGTGGTCCGCCCGCGGGGGCCGACGTTCCGCACTGACCAGCTTCGCGCGCATGGGGGGCAGGCGGGCACGGGGCTTCCCGTGGGCCGATTCGGCCCCGTATGCTGAGCGCCCATGACGCGGTTTGTCTTCATCACCGGCGGCGTGGTCTCCTCCCTCGGCAAGGGCATCGCATCGGCGGCACTCGGCGCGCTGCTGCAAGCGCGGGGCTATACCGTGCGGCTGCGCAAGCTCGACCCCTACCTGAATGTCGATCCGGGGACGATGAGCCCCTATCAGCACGGCGAGGTCTTCGTCACCGACGATGGCGCCGAGACGGACCTTGATCTCGGCCACTACGAACGCTTCACCGGAGTACACGCCACCAAGGCCGACAACGCCACCACCGGGCGGATCTACGCCGAGGTGATCGCCAAGGAACGCCGGGGCGACTACCTGGGCGCGACGGTGCAGGTGATCCCGCACATCACCGACGCCATCAAGGAAGTTGTGCTGCGCGAATCGGCCGGATTCGATTTCGTGCTGGTCGAGATCGGCGGCACCGTGGGCGACATCGAGAGCCTGCCGTTCCTAGAGGCGATCCGCCAGCTCGGCAACGAGCTTGGGCCGGAGCGGGCGATGTTCATCCACTTGACCCTGGTGCCCTATATCCCCTCGTCAGGGGAATTGAAGACGAAGCCGACCCAGCACTCGGTCAAGGAGCTGCTGAACGTCGGCATCCAGCCGCAAATGCTGCTGTGCCGCTGCGATCGCCCGATCCCGGAGGGCGAGCGGCGCAAGATCGCGCTGTTCTGCAACGTTCGGCCCGAGGCGGTGATCCCGGCCTTGGACGTGGACACGATCTACGCCGTGCCGCTGCGCTACCACACCGAAGGCATGGACCGCGAAGTGCTGCGCCATTTCGGCCTGCGCGCCTCTGGCCTCGATCTCGGCCGCTGGGAGCGGATCGTCGAGGCGGTGCGCGCGCCCGAGGGCGAGGTCCGCATCGCCGTGGTCGGCAAGTACACGAACCTGCTCGACAGCTACAAGTCGCTGGCCGAGGCGCTCGCCCATGGCGGCATCGCCAAGCGCGTCAGGGTGCGGCTCGACTGGGTGGACAGCGAGATCTTCGAGCAGAAGGACGCGGTGCAGCGGCTGGAGGGCGTGAACGGCATCCTGGTGCCGGGCGGCTTCGGCGAGCGCGGCACTTGGGGCAAGATCGAGGCGGTGCGGTTCGCGCGCGAGCGCAAGGTGCCGTTCCTCGGCATCTGCTTCGGGATGCAGATGGCGGTGATCGAGGCGGCGCGGAACCAGGCGGGGCTGCCGGACGCCTCCTCCACCGAGTTCGGCCCGTGCGAGACGCCGGTGGTCGGCCTGCTGACGGAGTGGGCGCGCGGCAATGAGATCGAGCGGCGCCGGGCGGGCGGCGACCTGGGCGGCACGATGCGGCTCGGCGCCTATCCGGCGGTGCTGCGCGAGGGAAGCCTGGTGCGCGGGATCTATGGCGGGGCGCCCTCGATCTCGGAGCGGCACCGGCATCGCTACGAGGTGAACGTGCATTACCGGGATGTGCTGGAGAAAGCGGGCCTCCGCTTCTCCGGCATGTCGCCCGACGGCGTGCTGCCCGAGATCGTGGAGCGGCCCGATCATCCCTGGTTCATCGGCGTGCAGTTCCATCCCGAGCTGAAATCGAAGCCTTTCGACCCGCATCCGCTGTTCGCGGGCTTCGTCGGCGCGGCGGTGAAGCAGGCGCGGCTGGTGTGACCGCCCTCGTCATCGCGGGCTTCGCCGGCGCGGCGCTGGTGATCGCCGCGTATTTCGCCAACCAGCAGGGCTGGCTCGCCTCGGAGGATTGGCGCTTTCCCCTAGCCAATCTGGTAGGGGCCGCGCTCATCATGGCGTCCCTGTACGCGGAATGGAACTTCCCCTCCGCGGTGATCGAGGGGTTCTGGATCGTGATTAGCGTCTATGGCCTGCTGAGGAGTATTCGACGATGAGAGGGAACCGCGTGGTGCGCGTCGGCGCGCTCGAAATCGCCAACGATCGTCCCTTCGTGCTGATCGCCGGCCCATGCCAAATCGAATCGCGCGCGCACGCTTTGGAAGTGGCGCACAGCCTGCGCGAGATCGGCGCCGCCACCGGGGTGGGCGTGATCTACAAATCGAGCTTCGATAAGGCGAACCGCACCTCGGTCGGGGCGGCGCGCGGGGTCGGGATGGCGGAGGGGCTGGCGATCCTGGCCGAGGTGCGCGCGGCAACGGGGCTGCCGGTGCTGACCGACGTTCATACCGAGCAGCAATGCGCCCCGGCGGCCGAGGCAGTCGATGTGCTGCAAATTCCCGCCTTCCTGTGCCGCCAGACCGATCTGCTGCTGGCTGCCGGGCGCACCTTCCGACCGGTGAACGTGAAGAAAGGCCAGTTCCTGGCGCCCTGGGACATGGCACACGTTGCGGCGAAAGTTGCATCCACCGGCAATCCCAACGTGCTGCTCTGCGAGCGGGGAACAAGCTTCGGCTACAACACGCTGGTGACGGATTTCCGCGCTTTGCCGATCATGGCGCGCACGGGCTATCCGGTGGTGTTCGACGCCACCCATTCGGTGCAGCAGCCGGGCGGACAGGGCGCATCCTCCGGTGGGCAGCGCGAGTTCGCTCCAGTACTGGCTCGCGCAGCGGTTGCAGTGGGCGTGGCGGCGGTGTTCGTCGAATGCCACCCGGACCCGGACCGTGCGCCGAGCGATGGGACGAACATGATCGCCTTGAAAGACATGCCGGCGCTGGTCCGCATGTTGCGGGATTTCGACCGGCAGGTGAAATTGCGTGTTCTCGACTGATTCATCTGGTGATCTGATGATTCCATTCCGCCTGCATCGACGCCTGCCGCTCATCCGCCGTCCGTTCGACGCCCGAGATCAGGCATTGCGCGAGCGCGACGCCTGGTTTGGGGAGTACATGGCGCGCACGCGGGAGCGCGAGGCATTGCAAGCCGAGCGCGATCAGCTATTCGCCAAGCTCGCCGCGCGCGAGCCTGGCCACCCGGCCAGCGTCAAGGAGGATACGCTGGTCAGGGAGCGCGACGCGCTCCGGCAGCGCGCCGAAGCATGGGAGCGGCTGCGGGAGGAGAGCCGGCTCATCGCGCTCGATTATCCGGTCAAGCCAAGGTCGCGGTACGGATGGGACCAGCCGCCCCATGCGAAGCTGGCAGAGATCCTTGCCGCGCATGAGGAGCGATACGCGCGGCACCTGGACGAGTTCCTATCGTTGCGGGGACGTTTCGCGCGGATCCCGGCGGAGCCCGACACCCCGGACCAGCCGCATTGGGTGAACGATTGGATGCCGCCCTTCGATGCGATCAGCATTTATGGATTCCTGGTTCGGCGCAACGCGCCCCGCTATGTCGAGATCGGGTCGGGAATGTCCACCAAGTTCGCACGGCGGGCCATTCGGGATTGCGGCCTGCCGACGAATATCACCTCGGTCGATCCGTTCCCCCGAAGCGAGATCGACGCGATCTGCGACGAGGTGATCCGCCGGCCGTTGGAGGAGATGGATCTTTCGTTGTTCTCCACCCTGGGGGACGGCGATGTGGTCGTGTTCGACGGCAGCCACCGGAGCTTTCAGAACAGCGACGTGACCGTGTTCTTTCTCGAAGTGCTGCCCGTCATCCCGCCAGGGGTGCTTGTCGGCATCCACGACATCTTCATCCCCGATGACTACCCCGAGGCGTTCCAGGACAGGATGTATAATGAACAATATCAACTAAGTTGCTGCCTGCTCTTTGGCTCGGCTATCCGGATCGAGCTTCCCGTCCACTATTGCACGCGGACGAAGCATCTCCATCGACGGTTGCAACCGATCTGGGATCTTCCCCCGCTCGCCACGGCTCGTCACGTAGGCGGCATGTTCTGGTTAAGGCCGCAGGGCGGCTGACGCACTATCACGGCCGGGCTATTGCGGGACGCGGAGCGTTCAGATAATCGGCTGGGCACCCTGCCCAGGGGAGTTCGCGCTTCCGCATCGCTTATGGGTTCCGCACCATGGCCGCCGCTTCGTACCGAATCAGCACGTTTAGCCCAGCGGCCGGGTCGCCCGCATGAGCGTGACCGCGCCCTCCCTCATTGGGAGCGTACCTGGCAAGGTCGCGCTCGATGCCGCGCCTCTGATAGGCCGCGCGCTGCCAAACGCGCATCGCCGCAACGGGTTTGATGCGCTGCGCATCCTCGCGGCTATGATGGTCGTGTACGGGCACGCCTTTCCCCTCACCGGCCACATTCCCCCGGCCCTGTTCGGGAACGCCGTAGGTACCGTGGGCGTGAAGATCTTTTTCGTGATCAGTGGCTTCCTGGTCACGCGGAGCTGGCTTGGCGATGCACGACTGGCCGCGTTTGCTATGCGCCGCGCCTTGCGCATCCTGCCAGCGCTTGCTTGCGTGGTGACAGTGACGGTGCTGTTGGTCGGCCCCATTTTCACCACGCTCCCGCTGCCTGAATACTTCGCATCGCCCGCGACCCATGCCTATTTTTGGAATGTTGGACTCTATCCGGATTACTTCCTGCCCGGCGTCTTCGCCGGCAACCGCTATCCGATCGCGGTGAACGGCTCGCTTTGGAGCCTGCCCGCCGAAGTGCTGATGTATATTCTCACGCCGCTCGTCATAAGCCGTTCGGCGGAGACAGCGCGCGTTTCCCTACTGGTGTTCGCCGCCTGCTGCGCCATTGCCGATGTGTATTTCGCGCGCATAGCTCCCCCCGCCTCTCCCACCGTGATCTATGGCACCAATCTTGCCTCGGTGCTCGAGGTCGCGGTCTATTTTCAGGCCGGTGCGATTTGGGCCGTGTTCGGGCTGGAGCGGTATGCCCGGCCGGGTTTCGCGGTTCTGCTCATGGCGGTGGCCTTTCTGACCGTGCGCGTTGTCGGAGGCGGCACGGCCTCGGCGGCGGTGCAGGAGATGCTGCTTATTCTTGTCCTGCCGTTCGCGTCTGTCTCGCTCGGCTGCGTGCATCTGGGTGGGGCGCCGGGTCGGCTGCTGGCGCGCGCCGATATCTCCTATGGTTTGTATCTGTATGGCTTCCCTGCGCAGCAGGCTGTCGCGGCGACGCTCGGGCGGAGCTTCGGTCCGATCGGCAACTTCGTGCTCGTTCTGCCCCTTGTCGTCGCCTGCGCGTGCCTCTCCTGGATTTTCGTCGAGCGGCCCGCCTTGCGCCTGAAACCGCGTGGGCGCCGGCTGGCGAGGAGCTAGACCCCATGCGCCGAGGTACATGCATCGTCACCGGAGGGGCCGGCTTCATCGGTTGCGCACTGTCGCGCCCGCTGACCCAGCTTTTCGAACGCGTGATCGCGGTCGATTGCCTGCATCCGCAGGTTCATGCGGTACGCGACAGGCCGAAGGGCTTGGCCGAGGGTGTGGATCTGTGCGTTCGTGACGTGACCCGTCCTGAGACCTGGCGCGAGCTGTTGGGAGCCGCCGTTCCGGATGTGGTGTTTCACCTCGCGGCGGAGACGGGTACGGGGCAGTCGCTGACCGAAGCGAGCCGCTACGCCCACACCAACCTATGCGGCCTGGCCGCCATGCTGGATGCGTTGGCTGCTTGCCGCTTCGTGCCAGAGCGGATCGTGCTGACAAGCAGCCGTGCCGTCTATGGCAATGGCGCGTGGCGGCCCGAGGGCGGCGCCCCGCTCTATCCCGGCGACCGCCGCCGCGAGCAGCTTGCCGATGGCCTGTGGGATTTCCCAGGTTTGGCCTATGTTCCCGCTCGGGCGGAGGAGACCGTACCGGCGCCGGTCAGCGTGTATGGCGCGACAAAGCTCGCGCAGGAGCATGTGTTGCTGTCCTGGGCATCGGCGTTCGGCACGAAGCCGATCATCCTGCGGCTGCAAAACGTGTACGGACCCGGGCAATCGCTTAGCAATTCCTATACGGGCATCGTCGCCCTGTTCTGCCGCCTAGCCCGCAAGGGCCAAAGCATCCCGCTGTACGAAGATGGCGCGATGCTGCGGGACTTCATCCTGGTGGATGATGTCGCGGAGGCGCTTTCGCGCTGCCTTGATTTGTCTGGACCGGGGCCGTACCTGTATGACGTGGGCACCGGACGGCCCACGACGATCGCCGACCTGGCCCGGCGGATCGCCGCGCTGTACGGCGCCCCCGCGCCGCATGTCTGCGGACGGTATCGCTTCGGCGATGTCCGGCACGCGGCGTGTATGATCGAGAAAACGGAGCAGGCCCTCGGCTGGTCTCCACGGCACGGCCTAGGGGACGGGCTGATACGACTGAAATCCTGGGTTGATGGTGTCCTGGGCGCCGAGGAGAGCTGAATTGCATGTTCGAGCCTGAAGTCCTTGCGGAGCGGCGGTGCTTCATGGTGAAGCCGGCGACAATCCAGGTGCAATCGGTGCTGTTCAACACGGAGCCGGAGCGGATTCGGCGCGCGCTCGCCAGCCTGGCGCGGTCGGCGCAACTCGCCCTCCGGACCCAAGCGGTGTCGGCGGTGCAAGTTGCGTACGGGGACGGCTCGCCCAATCCGTGCCTCTCGACCGGCGACTTGTCCGAGCTTCAGGCCGAGTATCGCGACCTGTTGGAAATCCGCTATGACTTCTTCGACCGCAACCTGGGCTCGGCCGCTGGGCACAACCGGCTCGCGGAGGAATGCGAGCAGGATTTCCTGCTGATCCAGAATCCCGATGTGATCGTCTCGCCGCGCCTGATTGAGAATTTGCTGGCGCCGTTCGAGACTCCTGGCGTCGGCATGACGGAAGCGAAGCAACTGCCGATCGAGCATCCCAAGGACTATGATCCTGTCACCGGCGAGACCTCGTGGGCGACCACCGCTTGTTCAATGATCCCGGTGCCGCTCTTCGAGGAGCTGGGCGGATTCGATGCCGCGACCTTCTTCCTTTATTGCGATGACGTGGACTTTTCCTGGCGTGTGCGCCTGAGCGGGTGCAAGGTCGTCTTCGTTCCGTCGGCGGGGGTCTTCCACGACAAGCGCCTGTCCGAGACAGGGGAGTGGCAGGCATCCGCGGCGGAACGATACTACTCGGCCGAGGCGGCCTTGCTGCTTGCCCACAAATGGTCGCGGCCGGACCGGGTGAGGAAGATCCTGGAGGATTTCGACAACATCCCCGACGAAAATCTCCGCAAGGCAGCGTCCGTCTTCCGGGAGCGGGAGGCGGGCGATCGCCTGCCCACGCCGCTGGACCCGGAACACCAAGTCGGGCAATTCGTCGGCCAGTACTATGCGAAACATCGGTTCGATCTGTGAGCAGATATCAGCGCCCCGATCTGTACGATAACGCCTACGCGTACGACAATGTGTACGGCCATGCGGTCGCCTTGCTCGTCCGGCACAGGCCGCAGCGCCTCGACGGCATCCATCTCGACGTGGGGTGCGGCTTCGGGCGGATCGCGGAAGCGATTCGCGACGAGTTGGGCCTAAGCTATGTCGGTTGCGATGCGGAGGAGGCGGGGCTTGCATCGCTTCGCGCACGCGGCTTCGAAGCGCGCACCGTCCAGCTATCGGGCGAAGCGGCGACTGGAGCCGCTCTGCGCGAAATCGTCGGCAAGCGCCGGCTCGCGTCAATCTCGATTCTGGATACCCTGGAGCATCTCGACGACCCGGCCGCGACGTGCCGGGCGTTGCGCTCCCTAGCTCACGAGCACGATGCGTTCGTCCTTATCAGCGTGCCCAATGTCGCGCACCGCGACGTAGGATTCCGCCTCGCGTTCGGACGCTGGGACTATACGGAATCGGGTCTGCTGGATCACACGCACCGCACGCTGTTCAGTGACGCCGTACTGCGGCGGATGCTGGCCCATTGCGGGCTGCATATAGTCGATGAAAACGACAAGCAGTTAGTGCGTAGCGACCAGCATTTCCCGCCGGAGCATCCGGCTCTCGCAAGAGGAACGCTGCTGCACAGCCTGCTTCAAGATCTGCGTCAGGGTGCCGACAGGTTCGGCGAGACGAACCAGTTCGTCCGGCTCTGCCTTCCTGGTCCCCCTGAAGCCGCTCCGGCGTTCATCGGTAGCGCCTCGGAGGCGGACCGGCCGTTCCTGAGCATCATCACCCGAACCCAGGGCACCAGGCCGCATTCGCTCGCCGAGGTGTTCACCGCCCTGGCAGGTCAGACCGACACCGACTTCGAGGTGCTTGTCATCGGTCACAAGCTGACCTTGGAGCGGCAGCTTCTGGTCGAGCGCGTGATCGAGGACAACCCGGCATGGCTGCGAAGTAAGACACGCCTGGTCCGGGTAGAGACCGGGAACCGCACGCATCCGATCAATGTCGGCTTCGCCGAGGCGCGCGGCAGCTACATCGCCGTTCTGGACGACGACGACCTGCCCTTCGCGGACTGGGTGGAAACGTTCGCAAAGCTTGCCGATGCTTCGCCGGGTGCGCTGCTCCGCGCCGTGGCGGTTCGCCAGAATGTGGAACATGTCAATGTGGGCAAGCAACCGGGCATTCGCGCGACGGGCAAGCTGGAGCGGGTGTTCCCGCCCAAATTCGATTTCCTGGAGCATCTGCGGATCAATCGCTCGCCGAACATGTCCGTGGCCTTCCCACGGGGCGTGTTCCACGACCTGCGCATTGCTTTCGACGAGTCCCTGACCACGACCGAGGATTGGGACTACATCATGCGGGCCGCCGGGCTGGTGGGCGTCGCCAGCGACCCCGGCATCACCGCCATCTATCGGTGGTGGGTGGACGCCGACAGCTCCCGCACCGAGCACGACCAGCAGGAGTGGCACAGGAACTATTATCGCATCCAGCAGAAGATGGATCTGGCCCTTCCGCTCTTCCCGCCCGGAACGACGGCGCGTGTGCGCCACCTGCTCGATGTCCAGGACCAGCATATCGAACTGGTTCCCAGGTATGAAGCGCTGAATGCCAGGGAGAAGGCGTTGGCCGAGGAGAGAATGCTTCTGATCGAGCGGCTTGATGCGCTTCGCATTGTGAGCCTGATCTACAACTCGATTTCATGGAAGATAACCGCGCCGATCCGCTGGCTGGGCCGTCTGCTTGGGCGGCCGGCGAGCGATCCCGACATGATCTGGCATCTCTCCACGCCCGAATTGCGCGAGTTGGCTGCCAGGCTGCGCGCGTCGAGCTCATGGCGGCTGACCAGGGCATTGCGCGGCGCGCGGCTCGCCGTGGCGGGGCTTGATCGCAGAGGAGAATGAGTGCCGCAGGGGCTGACGGCATACGGCCGCCGTCCTATCCTCAGCCATGCCCCCGCACGCCCTGTCCGTCCTAGGCGACCCAGACCCCACCCCCGCCGAACTCCTCGCCGCGCGACCGTACTTCGCCATGCACGCGATGGACGGCCTCCTGCTCGGTGACGTGCCGCTGAACGCCATCGCCGATTCGCTCGGCACGCCAACCTGGGTCTACTCCGCCGATCTCATGCGCGCGCGGCTCCATGGCCTGAGCGCCGCGCTCGATCGAGCGGGCCTTTCCGCGCGCATCCACTATGCGGTGAAGGCCAACGACCACCTCGCCGTGCTGCGCGTGTTCGCCCGCGCGGGCGCGGGCGCGGATGTCGTCAGTGCGGGCGAGTTGCGCCGTGCCCGCGCCGCCGGGATCGCGCCGGCCGACATCGTCTTCTCGGGGGTGGGCAAGACCACCGCCGAGTTGCGCGAGGCGCTCGCGGAGGACATCGCCCAAGTCAACATCGAGAGCGCGGAGGAACTGGAACGCGTCGCCGCCGTCGCGGAGGGCATGGGACGGATCGCGCGCGTGGCGCTGCGGGTGAATCCGGACGTGGACGCCGGGACACACGCGAAGATCAGCACTGGGCGCGCGCGCGACAAGTTCGGCATTCCCTTCGCCGACGCCGCCGCGCTCTACGCGCGCGCCGCCGATCTCCCCGGCCTGCGCCCGGTGGGGCTTGCCATGCATATCGGAAGCCAGATCACCACGCTCGCACCCTATCGCGCCGCCTATGCGCGGCTGGCGGAGCTTGCCGGCGCCTTGCGCGCCGGGGGGCAGGCGGTGGAGACGGTAGATTGCGGCGGAGGCTTGGGTATTGGCTACCGCAACGAGCCGGTGCCCGGACCGGACGCGCTGGCCGCCGTGATCGCGGGCGCTTTCCGGGGCCTCGGGGTCCGGGTGATCGTCGAACCCGGACGCTGGCTGGCGGGACCGGCGGGAGTGCTGCTGGCCGAAGTGGTGCTGGTCAAGTGTGTCGGAGTGCAGCGTTTCGTGGTGCTCGACGCGGCCATGAACGATCTGGTGCGCCCGGCGATGTACGAGGCGTTCCATGGTATCGTCCCGGTCTCCGCTGTCGATGCCGCGCGTCCGCTCGCGCCGGCGGAGGTGGTCGGGCCGGTCTGCGAGAGCGGCGACACCTTCGCGCGAGGCCGGGCCTTGCCGGTGATGACGCCGGGATCCCGCGTGGCGATTCTGGACGCGGGCGCGTATGGTGCGGTGATGAGTTCGACCTACAACGCGCGGCCGCTCGCCGCCATCGCCATGATCGGCTCGGGACGGTGGAGCGTCATCCGCCCCCGCCAGCCGGTCGAGGCGCTGTGGCGCGAGGAGCGCGTTCCGGATTGGCTGGCGTGAGCGGCGCGGTGGACAGCCCCCGGGACGATCCGGGCCGGCGCCTCGCCCGCCAGCGCGCGCTGGCTTGGGCGACTCTTCTGTTCGAGCGGCTGTGGCCCGCGCTTTGGCCGCCGCTGGGCATCGCGGGTGTGTTCGCCTGTCTCGCGCTGCTCAACGTGCCACGCCTGCTGCCGCCGCTGGGTCAGGCGGGATTGCTCGCCGCCTTCTCCTTGGCCTGCGCTGCCCTCCTTGCGCGCGGACTCGCGCGGCTGCGCGCGCCCAGCCGTGACGAGGTTGACCGGCGGCTGGAGCGCGCCTCCGGATTGCGCCATCGCCCGCTCGCGGCCTTGTCGGACCGCCCTGCCGTCGGCGACGAGACGGCGCTCGCGGTCTGGCGGGTGCATGTGGCGCGCGCCGCGGGCCAGATCCGGCGCCTGCGCGTCGGCGTGCCGCATCCGGGTCTCGCCCAGCGCGATCGTTGGGCGTTGCGCGGCGGGCTGATCGTCGCGCTGATCGCTTGCGGCGGGGTGGCGGGACCAGATGGGCCGGCCCGGCTGGGCGCGGCGCTCACGCCAAGCCTGCCGCGCGGCGCGCCAGCGCCCGAAACGGAATTGCAGGCCTGGATCACGCCGCCCGCTTACACAGGCTTGGCGCCGATGTTCCTGAAGCCGGGATCGGGCGCGGTCCGCGCGCCCGCTGGCTCGCGCTTGACGGTCAATGTGACCGGCGATCCCGAGACGCCGAGCCTGGAGCTTGCGGGGCGGCGCGCGGCGTTCCGGGCGCTCGATACCGCCAGCTTCCAGGTTGAAAGCACACTCAGTGAGGGCGGCTGGCTTGCCGTGCGGCGCGGCGGGCGGACACTTGGGGGATGGGATCTGACCGTGGTGCCGGATCATCCGCCCGAGGCCGCATGGAACGGCAAGCCGGGTCCAGGCCGGACGCGGCTCTCCACCCGCCTGCCCTGGCGCGCGTCCGACGACTATGGCGTGACCGGTCTGGCGGCCGAGCTGCGGCTGCGCGACAACCCCAACTTGCCCCCGCTGGTCGTGCCAGTCCCTGTTCCGGCGACCGCCAAGGAGGCGCACGGCGCCGCGGAGCCGGACCTGACCGCCCATCCCTGGGCCGGCCTGCCCGTCATCGCTCGGTTGACCGCACATGATGGCGCTGGACAGACCGGGCGCAGCGCCGACGCAACGCTGATCCTGCCGGAGCGAAGCTTCCGCAATCCGGAGGCCCGCGCGCTGATCGCCATCCGCAAGGGCCTGGCCGTTCGTCCGGACGACCGCGCCGCCGCACTGGCCGGCCTTGACGCGCTTCTGGTCGAGCCTGGCTCGATCGGCAAGGATTTCGGCACCTACGTCAATCTTTCTGGAATCTACTACCTCTTGGAGTTCGACCAGGAGGGAGGCGCGGTCGGGCAGGCGCAAGAGCGGCTGTGGCAGCTTGCGTTGCAGTTGGAAGAGGGCGCGGCGGCGCGCACCGAGCAGGCGCTGACGGCGGCACGCCAAGCCGCCGACGAGGCGCTTGCCAAGCTGCGCGCCGACCCCAGCCAGGCGAACCGCACCGAGCTGGAGAAGAAGCTACAGGAGCTGCGGGAAGCCATCCGCCAGCACATGCAGGCACTGGCCCAGCAATTCAGGGACCAGCTTGCGCTGCGCGCACCCATGGACCCGGAGATGCGCCGGCTGTCGGCGCGCGACCTGGAGCGCATGGCCCAACGCGCGCTGGAAGCGGCCCGGCAGGGCGGCACCGAGCAGGCGGCCAAAGCCTTGGCCGAGCTGGAGCGGAAACTGGACGCGCTGCGCAACGCCAAGCCGATGACCGAGGCCGATCGCGCTCGTGCCGAGCAGCGGCGCAAGGGGCGCGAGGGTGTGGGCGCCGTGCAGGATTTGCTGGCGCGCGAGGGCGGGCTGCTCGACCACGCTCAGCAGCGGGCGCGCGAGGCGGGGCGAAACGGCGATGAGGAGCTGCCGCAACCCGGCCAAGCTCCGTCCCCTGGTGCGCCCCCCCCTGGTGCGCCCCGTGGCGCGCCCTCATCGGCCGCGCGCGCGCAGGATCAGCGTGTGCAACAGGCGTTGCGGCGGGCGCTCGGCGAGGTGATGCAGCAGCTAGGTGACTTGACCGGGAAGGTGCCGGACGGCCTGGGCGAGGCTGATCGCGCCATGCAGAACGCGGCGAAGGCGCTGGCCGAAGGGCGCGACGGCGCCGCGCAGGGCGCCGAGATGAAGGCGATCGAGGCGCTGCAAAAAGGCGGCCGCGAAGCGGGCCAGCAGATGGCCGGCAAATTCGGTCGCGGACAGAACGGACCACCCGGCCAGGAAGGCGCCGGGGAAGGCGAGGGAGAGAGCGAGAGCCTCAGCTTGTCCGACGATGGCAACGATCAGGCTGGCGAGGGCGGCGAGGACGGACAGCAGCAGGCCGGGCAGGTGGGACGCGGCCGCGACCCGCTTGGGCGTACCGGCCCCGGAGGCGAAGGGGTTGACGAAGGGAGCGACGTGACGATCCCCGACCAGGGCGATCCCAAGCGGACCCAGCAGATTGAACAGGAGCTGCGCCGCCGCGGCGCGGATCGCAGCCGGCGAATCGAGGAACTGGAGTACATTGAGCGGCTGCTGAAACAGTTCTAGCCCGGCTATCGCCGCGCCTCGGAAAGACGCATTCTGGGACTCACCAGAATTCGAGGCGAACCGCAATGGACGACGGAACCCACCCGCAGCCGCCGAACAAGTCGGCCGCGGCACCACCGGTGGTGGTAAAAAAATACGCCAACCGGCGGCTGTACAACACGGAGTGTTCCAGCTACATCACGTTGGACACCCTGGCCGAGATGGTCCGCCAGGGCCGCGACTTCGTCGTATATGACGCGAAGACCGGCGAGGACATCACGCGGGGCGTGCTGACGCAGATCATTGTCGATGAGGAAGGCAAGGGGCGCAACCTGCTGCCCACGACCTTCCTGCGCCAGTTGATCGGCTTCTATGGCGATCAGATGCAATCGCTGGTCCCCCGCTACCTTGAGCAGTCGATGGCGGTCCTGGCAGAGCAACAGCAGCAGATGCGCGCGGCGGTGCAGAAGACGATGGGAACCTTGTTCCCGTTCGGCAATCCGACGATGGAGGAGATGAGCCGCGCCAACATGGCCATCATGGACCGCGCACTGAGCCTGTTCACCCCCTTCTACCGCCCGGCCCACGACCAGGCATCGTCCAAGGAAGCAGCCGAGGAGATCGAGGCGCTGCGCGCCGAGGTCGCGGCGCTGCGTCGCGAGTTGGAGGAGGTGCGGGGGAGGAAGGGCAAGGGATAGGCGGGCCGTTACCCCTCCCCCGACCCCCTCCCGCGAAAGGAGGGGGCCGACCGCGCCGCGCGGATGAACGCCCGGATCAGCCCCGCGTCCTTCACTCCCCGCGCAACCTCGACCCCAGAGGAGACGTCAACGGCCCGCGCGCCGGTCGCGCTTATGGCGCCCGCGACATTTCCTGGAGAGAGCCCGCCGGCGAGCAGCCACGGCACGGGCGGTTCCCAGCCGCTGAGCAGCGACCAGTCGAAGGGCGCGGCATTGCCGCCGGGGCGGGTCGCGTCCTTGGGTGGCTGGGCCTCTAGCACCAACCGGTCGGCGCCTTGCGCTTCGGCCGGCAGGTCGGCGGCCGTGGACACGCCGATGGCGTGCCAAACCGGCAGCCCGAACCGGGCGCGCAGCGCGGCGACGCGAGCGGCGGACGCATAGATTTGCAACGCGTCCAATGAGACGGCGCTGAGTACGGCGGTCACGTCCGCATCCGCTGGCTCGACCAACAGGCCAACCCGGCCCAGCCCACGCGGCGCGCGTGCCGCCAGGGCGGCAGCCTGGGCGGGCGTGACATGGCGCGGAGAGGGCGGGAAGAAGACGAATCCCACCCAGTCGGCCCCGGCCCCAGCGGCGGCATCGAGCGCGTCAGGCTCGCGGATACCGCAGATCTTGACCTGGACGTGACCCACTTTCAAACGGGCGGTGGAAGGCTGCGCGGCAGACGGGCCCGCAGGGCGCGCACCTCTTCTTCGAGAACTTCCACCCGCGCCTCGGCGCGGCGAGCCCGGCGCCGGATGCGCAGCTCGCTGATCCACACGATGAAGGCCCCGACCAGGAATGCGAAGGCGGCGACGGCGAGCACGGCGCCGGAGAGCGGCACGACAAGGTCGAGGTCGGTCGGCCAGAAACCGACCGTCACGGGCTGGCGATTCGACACCGCGAACAGTGCAATCGCGATCAGCACCGGGATGGCGAGGAGGAAGCCCATCGCGAATGTTCAGGCCGCCACGTGGTCGTTGGCTGACACCACCGCGACGGCCGGGCCGCGGTTGACCCGCTCGCGCAGTTCCTTGCCGGCCTTGAAGAAGGGCACTGCCTTTTCCCCAACCGGGACCGACGCGCCGGTGCGCGGGTTGCGCCCGGTGCGCGCTCCCCGGCGCTTGACCGTGAATGCGCCGAAACCGCGCAGCTCCACCCGCGCGCCGCGCGACAGCGCCTGGGTGATTTCGTCGAAAATGGTGGCCACGATCAACTCGATATCAGCGGATCGCAAATGCGGATTGGCCTCCGAAAGCTCGGCGATCAGTTCGGATTTGGTCATCCCGAGCCCTCCCCAAGGCATGACCAGGCATTTATCAAGCGGGACGCTGCCAGACCGCCCACACGCCGTCAAGCCTAAGCCATTGGCTCACAAAACTTTTCCAGACCGCGGCGCCCAGATCGGCAAGGCTCGCCCCGAAGGCGCGCTGGGCGAGGCCGCCTTGTGTGATCGCGCGAACGGGCAAGTCGGCCGATACGCCTTTCGCTTGCGCGAGCCATTGCCGCGCCTCCGGCTCGCCGCCGATCTGATCGACCAGCCCGAGGCGCTGCGCCTGATGTCCGGTGTAAGGCCGCCCGTCGGCAAGCCGCCGCACCGTCTCCACGTCCATGTGCCGGCCCTGCGCCACCATGCCCACGAACTGGTCGTAGTAGTCCATCACCAGGCCTTGGAGCATCTGGCGCCCCTCCGGCGTGGTTTTCTCGAACAGGCTGGGCTGGTCCTTGAGCGGTCCCGATTTCACCGCTTCCGTGGCGATGCCGAGCTTGTCGAGCAGACCAGAGATTTCCGCGGTTTGCAGATAGACGCCAATCGAGCCGGTCAAGGTGCCCTGCCGCGCGAAGATGCGCGACGCCGGCACCGCGATCATGTAGCCGGCCGAGGCGGCGGTGCCACCCATGACCGCCACCACCGGCTTGCGCGCCGCGACCTTGGCGATCGCGTCATGCAGCACCTCGCCCCCGGTGGCGCTGCCACCAGGGCTGTCGATCGCCAGGATCACCGCTTTCACCGCCCTGTTGTCAGCAAGGGCGGTGATCCGGCGGGAGAACTCGTCCTCGCTGGCGATGATTCCGTCCACCGACACGCGGGCCACGTAAGCGCCGCCGCCAACCAGGCCCCGCCCGCGCAAGCCCACCAGGATGGCGGCAAGCAGCAGGAGGACGGCGGCGCTGCGCCAAAAGATCAGGCGGCGCTTGAGGCGCCGCCTGTCGATCAGCAAGTCGGTTTCGAGAGACAGGGCGCCGTCTCAGCTTCAGCTATTGTCCTGCGCCGCCTGCTGATTGCGCCGGCGGATCGCCGCTCCCAGGATGTCGCCCAAGGAGGCGCCAGAATCCGAGGAGCCGTATTCGGCCATGGCCTGCTTCTCCTCCTCCATCTCCTTGCCTTTCACGGTGAGCGTCAGGCGCCGTCCGGCGCGGTCGATCGACTGCACCCGCGCGTCCACCTTCTCGCCGACCGCGAAGCGGTCGGGGCGCTGGTCGGACTTGTCGCGCGCCAGCTCGGAGCGGCGGATGAAGCCGGTCAGCACGTCGCCGACCTTCACCTCGATGCCGTTCTGCTGCACCTGGGAGACCACGCAGGTGACGATGTCGCCCTTGTGGATGCCCTCCAGCACGGCGGCGGCCGGGTCGTCCTTGAGCTGCTTGACGCCAAGGCTGATGCGCTCCTTCTCCACGTCAACGTCGAGCACCTTGGCCTTGACCACGTCGCCCTTGTTGTAGTGGGTGATCGCCACCTCGCCCGGCTCCTCCCAGGACAGGTCGGACATGTGGACCATGCCGTCGATGTCGGGGGTGAGACCCAGGAACAACCCGAACTCGGTGATGTTGCGCACCTCGCCCTCGACCACCGAGCCCACCGGGTGTTCGTCGGCGAACTGCTCCCACGGGTTGCGCTGGACCTGCTTGAGGCCGAGGGAGATGCGGCGCTTGCTCGCGTCCACGTCGAGCACCATCACCTCCACCTCCTGGCTGGTGGAGACGATCTTGCCGGGGTGGACGTTCTTCTTCGTCCACGACATCTCGGAGACATGCACCAGCCCCTCGACGCCGGGCTCCAGCTCCACGAAGGCACCGTAGTCGGTGATGTTGGTCACGCGGCCGGTGAACTTGGCGCCGGGCGGGTACTTGGCGGCCACGCCCTCCCACGGATCGGCCTCAAGCTGCTTCATGCCGAGGCTGATGCGCTGGGTCTCCGGGTTGAAGCGGATCACCTGCACCCGGACGGGCTGGCCGATCTGCAACGCCTCGTTCGGATGGTTGATGCGCCGCCAGGCGATGTCGGTCACATGCAGCAGCCCATCGACCCCGCCGAGATCGACGAAGGCGCCATAATCGGTGATGTTCTTCACCACGCCATCGAGGATCTGGCCTTCCTTGAGGCCCTGGATCAGCTCGCTGCGCTGCTCGGCGCGGGTTTCCTCGAGCACGGCGCGGCGGGAGACGACGATGTTGCCCCGCGCGCGGTCCATCTTGAGGATCTGGAAAGGCTGCGGCGTGCCCATGAGCACCGCCACGTCGCGCACCGGGCGGATGTCCACCTGGCTGCCGGGCAGGAAGGCGATGGCGCCGCCCAGATCGACGGTGAAGCCGCCCTTGACGCGGCCGTAGATGGTACCGTTGACGCGCTGGTTGCCCTCGAACGCCTTTTCGAGGTTCGTCCAGGCCTCCTCGCGCCGCGCCTTCTCGCGCGAGAGCACGATGGAGCCGTCGCGGTCCTCGTACCGCTCAACATAAAGCTCGATCAGGTCGCCGGGCTTGATCTCGACTTGGGCGCCGGGCGAGCTAAATTCCTTCAGCGCGACGCGCCCTTCGGATTTCAGCCCAACATCGACGACGGCGGAATCATTGTCCAGCCGGACGACACGGCCGGTTACGACAGAGCCTTCAAACCCCGAGTCCCGGCCCAAAGTTTGATCGAGCAAGGAAGCGAAGTTCTCGCCCTTGAAGTGGTCTTGAGTTGGCGCAACGGCGAATGATGCCATGAGGTTAGTTTGTTCCGTGACGGGTGCCCGGCCGCTGCCGGAAACCCGTTTCGCTTGCGCGTTCCGGTCATGAAACACGACTTGCCCGCGAATGGTCGCAGGCCGGGTTGAAGGGAGATGATGCCACGCGATCGAGGCGCGGACAAGAGCGAGATAAGTACCGACGCAGCGGAGTTCAAGAGAGTTCGACAGAAGACACGGACGAGCGCGTGGGAGAAGCTGCGCTTGGCGTCCCCGAGAGGATTCGAACCTCCGGCCCCAGGATTAGGAATCCTGTGCTCTATCCGGCTGAGCTACGGGGACACGCACCTGATCCTATCGCTTTCCTGCCGCGCTGGCGAGACCATGTTCGGCTTGGCCGGGCGGCACCAGGCCGTATTCCGCCTCGGCCTCGTACACCGCGCGGTCCTTGCCGAGACGCGAGCTGAACAGCGTGAAATGCTCCACCGCCATTGGCTCGGCGCGAAACAGGCTGAACGCCTGGAGATGGGCAATGAGCTTCGCTTCCGGCACGGTCTCGACCCGCGCCAGCGTCACGTGCGGGGCGAACCGGCGGCGCTCGGGCTCCAGGCCGATCCGCTGGAGGGCGGTCTCGATCTTGCTGCGCAGGTGATCGAGCGCCGGCGTGCGCTCCACGCCGGCCCAGAGCGCGGCGCCGCGTCCGGCCTTGTCGAACGTGCCAAGCCCAGCGAGCGTGAGCGGAAAGCCGGGGACGCGCAGCCCGGCCAAGGCGTGGTCGATCTCCTCGGCCTGCCAGGATGGCGTCTCGCCGATGAAGCGCAGCGTCACATGGTAGTTCTCGGCCGGCACCCAGCGCGCGCCCGGCAGTCCCCCGGTCATCATCGCCAGGCGTTGCCGCAGCGGCGCCGGCAGGTCGAGTGCGACGAACAACCTCATGTCCGGGCCTCCGCCACCAGGCGCTCCACTTCCGGCAGGATGCGCGCCACGATCCGCCGCACCCCCTCGGCGTTCGGGTGCAGCCCGTCCGGCTGCGTCAGGTCTGGGGCGCGGGCAACGCCCTGTAAGAAGAAGGGGTCATAGAGAACGCCAGGCCGGTGGCCCAGCTCGTCGAACACGGCCCGGAACCGCCGCTGATAATCGGGGCCGAGATTGGGGGGCGCGTACATGCCGGTCAGCAGCACGGGAATGTGGCGGCGCGCGAAGGTGTCAAGGATCGCCGACAGGTTCGCGCGCATCTCGGCCGGATCGAGGCCGCGCAGCCCGTCATTGGCGCCAAGCTCCAGGATCGCCGCGTCGGGCGCGTCGGCCAGCGCCCAGTCGAGCCGCGCCCGGCCGCCGGCGCTGGTGTCGCCAGACACGGCGCCATCGATCACCCGCGCCGCGATCCCGTGCGCGGCCAGGGCCGCTTCGAGCTGGGCCTCGAAACCTTGATCATGCGGCAGGCCAAAGCCGGCCGAGAGCGAGTCCCCGAGGACCAGGAGCCGGATTGGCGCCGCGCGGGCGCCGCTTGCTAGCAGCAGGCAGGCCAGCACCGCGAAAGCCGCCCTGAGAATGGCGGCGCGCAGCCCATATGCTGCCCTCATGGATGTCCTATCTTCGCCTGTCTCATCGGCCCGGATGGATGCCGAGCCCCTGGTCCGCGTGCGCGGACTGCACCTGACCCTGCCCGCGGCGGCCGGGCCGGTCAACATCCTGCGCGGCATCGACCTTGATATCGCGCCCGGCGAGGCGGTCGGCCTCATCGGTCCCTCGGGCTCCGGCAAGACCAGTCTCCTGATGGTGCTCGCCGGGCTGGAGCGCGCCAGCGCCGGGCAGGTTCGCATGGCGGGCGCCGACATGACCGGGCTTGACGAGGACCGGCTCGCCCGGCTCCGGCGCGAGGGGATCGGGATCGTGTACCAGGCCTTCCATCTGATCCCATCCATGACCGCGCTCGAAAACGTGGCTGTGCCGCTGGAGCTGGCGGGGCGGCGCGATGCCGCCGGGCAGGCGCGCGCAGCGCTGGAGGCGGTGGGACTTGGCCACCGGCTGCGCCACTTGCCCGGCCAGCTCTCGGGCGGCGAACAGCAGCGCGTGGCCATCGCGCGGGCCTTCGCGCCCGCGCCGCGGCTGCTGCTGGCCGACGAGCCCACCGGCAATCTGGACCAGGCGACCGGCGCGGCGGTCATGGAGCTGTTGTTCCGCCTGCGCGCCGAGCGCGGCACGGCCTTGCTGTTGATCACCCATGACGCCGCGCTCGCCGGACGCTGTGGGCGGGTGCTGCGGATGGCGGATGGGCGCATCATCGCGGATCAGCGCCCGTGATGCTGGCGTTGCGCCTGGCCGCCCGCGAGCTGCGGGGCGGCGTGCGGGGACTGGGGATCGTGCTGCTCTGCCTGGCTCTGGGCGTGGCCGCGATCGCCGGCGTGGGCGGGCTCCGCGCGGCGGTCGAACAGGGCTTGGCCGAGAACGGGCGCGCGCTGCTGGGCGGCGATGTCGAGGTGCAGACCGGCGCCGAGCCACCACCGCCCGCGCTTCTTGCCTGGCTGCGGGCGCGCGGGGCCAGAGTGTCCGAGATCACCCGGATGCACTCCCTCCTGATCCCGCCTTCCGGCAGGCCCGAGCTGATCGATCTGAAGGCGGTCGATGCCGCCTGGCCGCTGGTCGGCGCCCCCCTCCTCACGCCCTCGATCCCGCTGGCTCAGGCCCTGGCATCGCGTGACGGAAGGTTCGGTCTGGCGGCGGATCCGCTGGTGCTGGATCGGCTTGGACTGAAGCCGGGCGATGTGGCGCGGGTCGGCACGGCAAGTTTCCGCGTCGCGGCTGCCTTGGTGTCCGAGCCGGACCGCCTCGCGACGCCCTCCCTATTCGGCGCCCCGGTCGTGATCGCCGCCGCCGCGCTGCCGAGCACCTCGCTGGAGATGCCGGGAGCGATCGTGACCCACGCGGTGCGCGCCGCATGGGCCGATCCCAAGCTGGGGCCGGCTATGGCCGCGGATCTCGCCGCCGCTTTCCCCGACCGGGGCTGGCGCGTGCGCGGGCCGGCGGACGCCGCGCCTGGCGTGGCGCGCGCCGTGACGCAGACCGCGCTGTTCATGACCCTGGCCGG
>DATFDN010000504.1:0-3201 GCA_035252035.1 Acetobacteraceae bacterium
AGGATGCTCCCGCCCAGCACCATCCCGCCCAGCCCGAAGGTCAGGCTGCAAAACGCGATCGTCTTGCCGATCTCAAGCGGCGTCAGGCCCCAGTGCGCGTAGAGGCGGTAACGCACCGCCGCGCCCGAGACCGCCGCGAAGCCTAGGTTGTGCGACAGCGCGAAGGCGCAGAACGAGGCGAACGCCACCCGCCCATAGCCCACGCGCCGGCCCGCGTAGAGCGTGCCGAGCCGGTCGTAGAGCGTGAGCACGCCATAGGCGAGCACGGTGCAGAGGAAGCCCAGCACGAGCGGGCGCGGCGGAATGGCACGGATCGCCCGCCCGATCTCGGCAAGCTGAAGATGGCGGAACTCCGTCTGCACGGCATAGACGGCCGCGAACAGCAGCACCAGGCCGAGCACCGCCGGAAGGTGCCGGACGGCGCGGGCAAGGTGTTGCAGAAGCAAGGTGGCGCCAGATCCCTCTCCCCGGCCCCCTCCCGCAAGAGGAGGGGGAGAAAAAGCCCCCTCCCTTTGCGGGAGGGGTTTGGGGGAGGGGGCAGATGCGCGTGCTGACACAGAAGCCGAATCAAGCCGCGTCGGCGGACCGCGTCAGCGCGGCCTCGATCAGCGCCACCGTTTCGTCCCGCCCGTACAGCGCGACAAAGCCGCCGAAGCGCGGCCCTTCCTCCTGACCGAGCAGCACTTGATAGAGACAGCCGAACCAGGCGCGCAGCTCCGGAAACGGATGGCGCTTGCCGACCTCATAGACCGCGTTCTGGATCGCCTCCGCGTCCGCGCCCGGTTCCATTCCGCGCAGCGTCTCGGCGAGATCCGCCAAAGCGGCGCGTTCGATCGCGGTCGGCTCGCGGTACCGCTTCGCCGGGCGGACGAAATCGCGGTAATAGGCGAGCGCGTGCTCCACCAGCCTGTCCAGGAACGGCATTGTCTCCGGCGAGGCGTCGGGCGCGTAGCGGCGGATAAAGCCCCACAGGATCGCGGGCGTCTCCGCGTTCACGACGCTGGCGAGGTTGAGCAGCATCGCGAACGGGACCGGGCTCCCGCCGTGATTCGGCAGCCGCCCGCCATGGATGTGCCAGGCCGGGTTGGTCCGGCGCTCCGCCTCGCTCTGCTGGCCAAGCCGGGCGGCATTGGCGAGGTACTCGTCGGTCGCGCGTGGGATCACGTCGAAATAGAGCCGCTTGGCCCGCTGCGGCTGGTGGTACATGAATTGACCCAGGGCCTCGGGCGGAGCGTAGCGCAGCCACTCCTCGACCGAGAGACCGTTGCCCTTCGACTTGCTGATCTTCTGCGCGTGCTCGTCGAGGAACAGCTCGTAGGTGAAGCCCTCGGGCGGGACACCGCCCAGGATGCGGCAGACACGGCCTGACAAGCGGACCGAATCGATCAGATCCTTGCCCGACATCTCGTAATCGACGCCGAGCGCGTACCAGCGCATCGCCCAATCGGCCTTCCATTGCAGTTTGCACGCCCCGCCCGTCACCTTGGTCTCGAACGTCCCCCCGCTCTCGGGATCGCGCCAGGCGATGGTGCCGGCCTCGGGATCGCGCCGCTCGATCGGCACCTGCATCACCCGCCCCGTCCGGGGATGGATCGGCAGGAGCGGGGAGTAGGTGGCGCGACGCTCCGGCCCCAAGGTCGGCAGGATCACCGCCATCACCTCCTCGAAGCAGGCCAGCACGCGCAACAGCCCCGCGTCGAACCGGCCGGAGCGGTAGTACTCGGTGGAGGAGGCGAATTCGTAGTTGAACCCGAAGGAATCGAGGAAGGCGCGCAGGCGGGCGTTGTTGTGCGCGCCGAAGCTCTCATGGCTGCCGAACGGGTCGGGAATCTGGGTCAGCGGCTTGCCGAGATGCTGGGTTAGCATGTCGCGGTTCGGCACATTCTCGGGCACCTTGCGCAACCCATCCATGTCGTCGCTGAACGCGATCAGCCGCGAGGGCAACCCCGTCCTCTCGGTGAAGGCGTGCCGCACCCAGGAGGTGCGCGCCACCTCGCCGAACGTTCCGATATGAGGCAGGCCGGAGGGTCCGTACCCGGTCTCGAACAGCGCCTCGGCCTTGCCCGATCGCGCCAGTCGCGCGGCCAGTTTCGCCGCTTCCTCGAAGGGCCATGCTTTGGGCGTCGCCGCCGCCTCGCCAGGTCTCGCCATTCCGCGGAACCTAGGTACCGCCGATTGGCGGGTCAATCGGAAGGTGGGCCGGTATGGCGGCGATCACGCGGGCGGCTTGTACACGTACTCCACTGTCGCCTGCGCTCTTGGCCACAGGATAGGTGCCGCGGCAACGGGCTGGTTCACCTCGGTGTACTGGATGATGGTCAGCGGCGCCTTGAGGAACTGGTGATAGTGCCAGGCGGGCTCCTTCTCGGTCGAGAACGCGTACTGGCCGCGCGTGCCGACGTAGCTCGTCGTCTCCAGCGCGTGGATGATCGCCTCCGCCTTGGTGCTGCCGGCGCTGCGGATCGCGTCGAACAGCAGCCACGCGCCGTCATAGCTCTCCATCACCGCGCCGCTGGCGTCGGCGCCGTAGCGCTTCTTGAACGTGGCGGCGAAGGCGCGGGTCTTGTCGTTCCAGGCGTCGCGCGCGAGACCGACATTCTCGGTGCAGAGGCCGACGCCAGCCGCCCCGACATTCTGCCAGAAGGTCGGATCCACCGCCGAGCCGCCCGAGTTGTACATCCCGCAACGCGCGGTCGGCGCGAAGCCAAGCTCGCGGGCCTGGCGGATCAGGTCGTAGGCGCCGGCTTCCGAGAACTCGGTGCAGAAGAAGTCGAAGGGCGGGGAGGCGCTCTTGTAGCGCAGGATCTGCGCGGTGAAGTCGGTCACGTTCGGATCGGCATCGACCGAGGAGAACGGGATGCCCTTGGCCTTGAGCTGCTCGCTCATCGCCGTGCGCGCGGCCAGGCCGATATCGTTCTTCTCAGCCAGCAGGGCGACGTTCTTGAAGCCGGCCGCGGCCATCCACTGGCCGATCGTGGTGTCGATCAGCGAGACGGCGGTGGAGTTGCGGAACACCTCCGCATAGCCCTTCGCGGTGATCTCGTCGGACCAGACATCGCAAGCCATGAACGGGATGTTGTAGCGGTGGAACACCTCCATCTCGGCCAGCGCCACGGGACTGTGGAACTCGCCGAAGGCGGCGACGATCTTGTTCTCCTGCACCAGCCGCTCGGCGGCGGCGCGGCCCTCGGCGGGCTGGCC
>DATFDN010000505.1:0-10786 GCA_035252035.1 Acetobacteraceae bacterium
GCTCTGGGTAGCGCCCGAGCGGCAGGGGGCGCTGCATCCCGTCACCATCTCGCACGGACTGGGACGCGGCTTCCTCGCGGAGTTCGACTGGACCGGCACGCGCGACCCGAGCGCGTTCCTGGCAGTTTCCGCCGCGCTCGATTTCTTCGAAAGCCTGGGCGGCCCCGCCTTGATGACGCGCAACGCTGATCTCGCCCGGCAGGCTGTCTGGTTCCTTGCCGACCGGCTCGGCACCGAGACCGGCGCCGATCCTGATACGAGCGCCGCGATGGGCTTGGTGCGACTCCCCTTGCGGAGACCGGCTGCGGCGGAGCAGGCGGAGACTATTCGTGAGTGCCTGCTCGACGCACAGGCGGATGCGCCCGTGCATGTGATCGACGGAGCGGCATGGCTGCGCGTGTCGGCGCATGCCTACAACGAGATGCAGGATTACGAGCGCTTGGCGGAACTGCTGAAAGGCATTCTCGCAACCGCCCCAACCGCCGAATGCCCCCTCTGACCCCGCGCGGATCGACCGGCGCCTAGCGGCGCCGGCCTGTCCGGATCAGCCGCGACGGCGAACCGTTCCGAGGGCAAGCAACCCCGCGCCCAACACTGCCAGGGACATCGGCTCGGGAACGCCGATAGGCGTCACCGTCGGCGTATGGGCAGGCGTGAAGGTATAGGCGACGTCGATCCACGCTTCCGCTCTGGTATTGATGTCATCGAATACGTTGCCGCCGCCTCCGCGCACGGTGGTCCCGGTCGTCGTGGATACCAGGATCTGGTCAATACCCCCGTGCGCACGCTCGAACGCGGCCAAGGGTCCGGTCAGTTCCAGGGGCGCGGTGGATACATCGTACGGGCCGAACGGATTCACGACATGCGGCGCGACCATCGTGTATGTCTGGCTTGCATGGAGATCCAAACCATGCCCACTCAATAGGCTGTCGAGCGGACCGCCCGAATCGGTGAAGGAAAACGCCATGTCCTCAGCGACGCTGAAGCTTTGGTTTTGGCGGGCGGTGTTGGTGACATGGCCGGCCGCGGTTGCCCGGCCGACGATATCGAAGGTCACACCCGTAAGGGTGCCCAAGGACGAATCAAATAGCGTCAGGTCGAGAGGAACCCTGTCCAGTTCAGTCACCATCAGGCCAGTGTCGAGGCTTTGCCTGATGGTGGTCGCATGGGCCATATGTCCCAGAATGAGGGAGAAGGCCGCCAAGGCAATTTTTGACAGGCGCATAAGGAACCCCTGGGGAAAGTTCGATTACTGTTTTGTAATCGCTTCGGGGTGTAATCGAAGCGATCTAGCTTTGCAATGAAAAAGTGCGTTGCGCGCAATGAAGTAGCTCATCGACCGCGGCTCAAACCAAGCGCCTGCGGCTTCTCCGCCCCTTGGCGGCAGGCTTCAACCGGATTCCAAACCACCCTGGAAATGAGAGAGGACCGGGCTCGAAATCACCTCGCGCACCGTTTCCCGCAACCACGCCCGCGCCGCGCCTTCCGCGCCCGAAGGCAGATTCGCGGCCGGGTCATCCATCCAGGCGATCACATCCTCGATCGGCACGGAGCGGGCCTGGTCACGCAGCATCAAATGATATGCCGCCGGGTAGTACGCGGCGCGCACCCCGTCCGGCAATTTGCGCCAGGCGGCGCGGGCGGCCCGTTTCGGGATCAGGTCGTCCTTGCCGCCATACATGAACAGGACCGGGCCGCGTATCCGCCCGATATCGGCCTCGGCCGCGTCCATCAAATCCACCAGACCCTTCACCGCGTCCCACCGCGTGCCATGCAAGGTCAGCGGGTCCGTCGAGAGGCGTCGGATCGCATCGTGGTTGTCGGAGGCGGTCACGCGCACGATCGAGCCGGTGACGCGCATTTCGGGAACAACGTGGACCATCAGCCAAAGCCCGGCCCGCTCGAACACGTTCATCTCATCACGCCCCCACACAGCGGGCGCGACCAGGATCGTGCCGTCGATCGGAACGGACGGTGACGAGGCAGCAAGGCTGATCGCCACAGCGCCGCCCATGCTCTCGCCCATCACGTACAGCCTGGTGTCCGGGTGTTCCTCGCGGATCAGCGTGACCATCCGCCGCGCGTCCCCGACCAGGGCCGCGTTGCCAGGCCACAGGCCGCGTTCCTCGGTCGATCCAAACCCGCGCTGATCCGGCGCGATCACCTCGATCCCGGCGGCGGCGAAGGCGGGGCCGGGCACCTCCCAGGCGTCGCGGCTGTCGTTCATCCCATGCAGGGCGAGGATGACCGCGCGCGGCGGCTCGTCGGGCCGCCAGACCCGGTAGGCGAGCCGCGTCCCGTCCGGCATCACGAAATAGCCCTCCGCCGGGCCTGCCACGCCCGCTTCCCTGGCAATCGGCGAAACGGCGCAGCCGCCGAGCAAAAGGGGCACGGCGAGCAGGAGAGCGGCCACCCAACATCGGGCCACGCGGAGGTTTGAAAGCACGGCCGACATCGCTATCATCCCACCATCACAGCCGCCAGAGGGAATCGCCCGCCTATGCCGGACGGCGCCGCCATCCCGACACCGACCGAGACGATCCACGTCACCGAGCCCGTGGTCGCGTGTGACGGCGGCGGCGGGCCGCTAGGCCACCCGCGCGTGTTCCTGCGCATCGAGGGGCAATCGGTTCTGTGCCCCTACTGCTCGCGCCTGTTCGTGCTGCAAGAGGGCGCGGGCCACGCCGCCGGACACTGACACGCCGGACCTCGGGGCGGCCGAGACCATCGATCTGGTCGCAACCGAAGCGCCCGTCCCGGCTGCCGCGCCGCACCTTGTCCTGATCGACGGCTCGGGCTTCCTGTTCCGCGCCTTCCACGCCCTTCCGCCTATGACGCGGCCCGACGGCACGCCGGTCAACGCGGTGTTCGGCTTCACCAACATGCTCGCCAAGCTTCTGCGCGAGCATGTCGGCACCCATCTCGCCGTGGTCTTCGACGCCGGCCGGACCACGTTCCGCAACCGGCTATTCGAGGCGTACAAGTCCCACCGCCCGCCGCCCCCGGATGAGCTGATCCCGCAATTCGCCCTGGTGCGGGAGGCGACGGACGCGTTCTGCGTCCCCGCAATCGAGCTCGACGACTGGGAGGCCGACGACCTGATCGCCACGTATGCGCGCGTCGCGGCCGAGCAGGGCTGGCAGGTGACGATCGTCTCCTCCGACAAGGATCTGATGCAGCTCATCCGGCCGGGCGTCGGCATGTTGGACCCGATCAAGTCGAAGCCCATCGGCCCGGCCGAGGTGATGGAGAAGTTCGGGGTCGCGCCCGAGAAGATGATCGAGGTGCAGGCGCTGATCGGCGATTCCACCGACAACGTGCCGGGCGTGCCGGGCATCGGCCCGAAGCGCGCGGCCGAACTGGTGAACGAATACGGCGACCTGGAAGGCGTGCTCGCCGCCGCCGCCGCCATGAAGCCGTCCAAGCGGCGCGATTCGCTGATCGAACACGCCGCTTCCGCGCGCCTCTCGCGCGAGCTGGTGCGCCTGCGCGACGACGCCCCCCTGCCCCGTCCGCTCGACAGTCTCTCGGCTTGTCCCCTGGACCGGGGCAAGCTGGGCCGCTTCCTTCATGCCCAGGGTTTCCGCAGCACCGCGCTGCGCATGGGCCTCGAGCAGGAGACCGCGGCGGGCGGCGCGGCGGCGCCCGCCCAGGCGTTGCAGGCCGAGCTTGGGCTCGTCACCCAGCCTGGCCCCGCCAAGCCGGCGGACGAGGCGGGGTTCGGCGGCTACGCGACCGTGAACGACGCCGCGACATTGGCGCGCTGGCTGGAGGCCGCGCGAGCCACTGGCCGGTTCGCGATCCGGACGCAAACCAATAGCGGCACCGACCCCATGCGGGCGGAGCTGGTTGGCCTGTCCCTCGCCATCGAGGCGGGACGCGCCTGTTACGTGCCACTCGCACATCAGGGCCTCGCCGCGCAGGTCGGACTGGCCGACGCAATGACGCTGCTGGGACCGCTGCTCACCGATGCCAGCCTCCTGAAGATCCATCACGACGCCAAATTCGACATGATGGTGATGACGCGGGCGGGGTTCCCGACCACCGCGCCGGTTGATGACACCATGCTGATCTCCTACGCCCAGGAAGGCGGTCTGCATGGCCACGACTTGGGTGAACTGACCCGGCTGCATCTTGGCCATTCGCCGCTCAGTCTCGACGAGGTCACGGGCACTGGGCGCAACCGCCTCCCATTCGCCGCCGCGCCCATCGACAGGGCAACGGCCTACGCCGCCGAGGGCGCGGACACAGTCATCCGCCTCTGGTGCGCGCTCCGCCCCCGGCTGCGCCTCGTCC
Organism: Acetobacteraceae bacterium; assembly: GCA_035252035.1. Taxonomy (GTDB): domain Bacteria; phylum Pseudomonadota; class Alphaproteobacteria; order Acetobacterales; family Acetobacteraceae; genus DATFDN01. The sequence goes on from DATFDN010000505.1 coordinate 4,297, forward strand.
GCGCGCTGGCGCTCTACGAGCAGGTGGAGCGGCGGCTGGTCGGCACGCTCCTCGACATGGAGCGGGCCGGGGTGAAGGTGGACGCTGATGACCTCCGCCAGATGTCGGCGGAGTTCGAGGCCCGCATGACGGTGATCGAGCGCGACATCCACCGCCTGGCCGGCCACGAGTTCAACCCCGGAAGCGGCAAGCAGCTTGGTGAGGTGCTGTTCGACGAACAGGGGCTGCCGGGCGGCAAGCGCATGAAGACCGGCGCCTGGGGCACCGACGCGGCCGTGCTGCAAGGATTGGCCGACCAGGGGCACGAGCTTCCGGCGCGGGTTCTGGAATGGCGGCAGCTTCAAAAGCTGAAATCGACCTATGCCGATGCCTTGGTGGAGCAGATCCACCCCGAAACCGGCCGGGTCCACACCTCCTTCGCCATGGCGGCGACCAGCACCGGGCGCCTGTCCTCGGTCGATCCGAACTTGCAGAACATCCCGATCCGCACCGAGGAAGGCGGGCGCATCCGCCGCGCCTTCATCGCCGCGCCCGGCCATGTCCTGGTCAGCGCCGATTATTCGCAGATCGAGCTTCGGCTGCTGGCGCACTTCGCCGACCTCCCCGGCCTGCGCGAGAGCTTCCGCAAGGGTGAGGACATCCACGCGCGCACCGCGAGCGAGGTGTTCGGCATTCCGATGGCGGGTATGGACCCCCTCACGCGGCGCCGCGCCAAGGCGATCAATTTCGGCATCATCTACGGCATCAGCGCCTTCGGCCTCGCCCGCCAGCTCGGCATCGGGCCTGGCGAGGCGCGCTACTATATCGACGCCTACTTCGCCCGTTATCCAGGCATCCGCGATTACATGGAGCGCACCAAGGAAGAGGCGCGCATCCATGGCTATGTCCTGACGCCCTTCGGACGGCGCTGCTGGGTGCCGGGGATCGCTGAGAAAAGCGGCCCGCGGCGCGGCTATGCCGAACGCCAGGCCATCAACGCGCCCTTGCAGGGGGGCGCCGCCGACATCATCAAGCGCGCCATGGTGCGGCTGCCGCGCGCCATGGCCGAAGCGGGCCTCACCGCGCGGCTGCTGCTGCAAGTCCACGACGAGCTGCTTTTCGAAGCCCCCGAGGCCGAGGCTGAGCCGCTCGCCAAGCTCGCGCGGCAGGTCATGGAGAGCGCCGCGCAACTCGCCGTGCCGCTGGTCGTGGAAACCGGCGCCGGCCTTACCTGGGCTGACGCGCATTAGGACGAGGAGTCGATCTTGGCCAACGAGGTACTTGTCGCCCACGAGGACGGCCTGGCGATCATCACCATCAATCGGCCGGACCAGCGCAACGCCGTCAACCGAGCCGTCGCCGAGGGCGTTGCCGCGGCGCTTGACACCTTGGACCAGCATCCGGATTTGCGCGTCGGCATCCTGACCGGCGCGGGCGGCACATTCTGTTCCGGGATGGACCTGAAGGCGTTCCTGCGCGGCGAGAGCCCGCGCGTGGAAGGCCGCGGCTTCCTCGGGCTCGCGGAGACCCCGCCGCGCAAGCCACTGATCGCGGCCGTGGAAGGCTATGCGCTGGCCGGCGGTTTTGAAGCAGTGTTGGCGTGTGATTTGGTGGTGGCCGCCCGCACCGCGCAATTCGGTCTGCCGGAAGTCAAGCGCGGGCTGGCCGCGGCGGCGGGTGGGCTGCTGCGCTTGCCACGTCTGATCCCGACGCGCATCGCCATGGAAATCGCCTTGACCGGCGACATGGTCGGCGCGGAGCGGCTGCACCAGTACGGCTTGATCAACGAGCTGACGGAACCGGGACGCGCGTTGGAAGCGGCCAAGGCCCTCGCCCGGCGCATCATCGCCAACGCGCCGCTCTCGGTGGCCGCCACCAAGCAGGTGATCGTGGAAAGCCGCGATTGGGGCCTTGACGAGATGTTTGCCCGCCAGGACGCGATCACCGATCCGGTGTTGCGCTCGCGCGATGCCCGCGAAGGTGCCGCGGCATTCGCGGAACGGCGCGCTCCGGTATGGAGCGGGGAATGATGTCAGTCGGCTACTCCTAGTCGTGCGGCATCGTCTGCTCGATCGAAGCTCGCGCCCCCACCTGCTCTCGCAGGTGCTCAAGCCGCTCCAGCTTCGGCATCCATAAGGCAGCAGGGAACCGGAACCGGACATAATCCCGGGCCTCGATATCGGGAAATCCCATTTCCCACAGCGCGACACGCGCGATGCGGGCATAGGGCGAGGTTGTGTTCATCAGGAGTTTCATCACGAGCCTCCCGGCGCTGCACGTTCGGTTAGGCGGCAATCTCTGCTTTCTGCCGCTTGCGCAGCCCAGCCTGTTCAAGCGTTCGAACAGTTGGACCCGAAGATGCCGACCTTGAGTTTGTTACCTTTAAACAAAGGACTGCCCGCGGCACGGAACGGATCGAGGTTGCCCATGTCCATCCTCCTATGTCCGGTTGTCTTAAGACGCGCCGTGGAGCAATCCTACGCAAAGGAGATCAACAAGGTGAGCGGCGAGCTCCGTGCTTCCTGGAGCGCACGTAGACGGGGAGGCGAGATAAGCAATGGCGGCATTGACCGATTGCACCAGCTACGCCGACGCTCAGCGCCTCTTCAGTCCCGCGCGGCTGTGGGAACTCTTTGATGGCAACCGTGACTGGCTGAATATCGCGCATGAATGCGTGAATCGGTTCGCCGCCACCGATGCCGGGCATGTCGCCATCCGGATCGCCCATGCGGACGGTGCCGATGAAGCGATCAGCTTCGGCACGCTATCCGAGGCGTCCGCACGTTTCGCTCACCACCTCGCTGCCTGCGGGATCGCGCCCGGCGAGCGCGTCGCGATCATGCTGGAACCGTCGCTTCCCTTCTATGCGGCGCTGTTCGGCGCGATGGCCACCGGCGCGGTCGCGGTTCCACTGTTCACCCTGTTTGGACCGGATGGCGTCCGGCTACGGCTGGAGGATTGCCGGCCGCGCCTGCTGCTGACCACGCCGGAGAAGATGGCCACGGTCGGCTCGCTTGGAACGCCCGTGCTCGTCCCTGATGCCACGTTCATGCGGAGCTTGCTGCGCTATCCGGTGGTTTACCGGCCGCGGACGCGCGCCGACAATTTGGCGCTGTTTCAGTACACCTCCGGCACCACGCGCGAGTTGCCGGCAGCGATCCATCATACGCATCGCGCCATCGTAGTCGTTGCCGTCGCTGCCCTGTATGGCACGGGTATCCGGCCGGGCGATCGGTTCTTCTGCCCCTCCTCACCCGCCTGGGGTCATGGGCTCTGGCACGGCACGCTGGCCCCACTCGCGCTCGGCGTCACCACGGGAACCATGTCCGGCCAGTTCGAGGCCGAGCGGTTGCTGCGGGCGCTTTGCGAGTACGGGATCACCAATCTCTCGGCCGCGCCGACCCATTACCGCATGATGCGGAACAGCGGCGCCGCCGGGCGCTATCCGGTCCGGCTGCACAAGGCATCATTCACCGGCGAGCCGATCGACACCGAGACGCTGCGCTTCGCGGAGACCACGTTCGGCACGACATTGTGCAGCATGTACGGCACGACCGAGGTGGGCGTGATCCTCGCCAATTATCCGGGTGCCAAGGATTTCGTGGTCAAGCCTGGCGCGCTCGGCAAGCCGGTGCCGGGCGTGCGTGTGGCGGTGCAGGATGCGTCCGGCAAGCCCTGCGCGCCGGGGGAGATCGGCGAGATCAAGGTTTGGCGTCACGGCTCTTGGTTCCCAACCAAGGATCGGGGTTGGGTGGACGCAGAGGGATATTTCCATCACGCCGGCCGCGCCGACGATGTCATCATTTCCGCCGGTTGGACGATCGGGGCCGCCGAGGTCGAAGATGTGTTGCTGCGCCATCCCGCCGTCCGCGAGGCCGCGGTTATCGGCGCCCCGGACGGCTTGCGCGGGCAGGTCGTGAAGGCGTTCATCGTCACCGATCGGCCGGGCACCGATGGACTGGTCCAGGAACTCCAGGATTTCGTCCGCGCGCGGCTTAGCCAGCATGAATATCCGCGCCTGGTGGAGTTCGTCGCCGCGCTGCCGAAAACGCCGGCCGGCAAGGTGAACCGCAAGGCGCTGCGCGACCGCGAAGCCGGGCGGCGCGCGCCATGCCCGGAAGGAGAGCCCGATGAGCGCTGAGGCATCCCGCCGCTTCCCCAGGATCACCGAGCAGGGATTAGACGATCTGCGCCGGCGCATCGGGGTCAGGATCGAGAACACGCTCGAACCATGGTGCCATGAAGCAACGCGCGACAACATCCGCCACTACGCACATGGCATCGGCGACGACAATCCGCTCTGGTGCGATCCGGACTACGCGACCAGGACTCGCTGGGGCGGCATCATCGCCCCACCAAGCTTCCTGTTCGCGACGAGCCGCATCATCTCGGGCTATGTCGGCGGGCTGCCCGGTGTCCATGCGATGTGGGCCGGTGCGGATTGGACCTGGCACCAGCCGGTGCGGCGCAACGACGCCATCGCGACCGAGGCTTGGCTGAAGGATATCGTCGTGCATGAGACGCGATTCGCCGGACGCGCGGTGCGGCAGATCTATCACGTGAACTTCTTCAACCAGCACGGCGCGATGGTGGCCGAGGCCGATAGCTGGTGCTTCCGCACCGACCGCGACATCGCCCGCGAAGAAGGCACGAAATACGCCGAGGTGAAAGCGCGCCCACCGCGCCGCTACTCAGGGGCAGAGCTGGAACGGTTCTACGCGCACTATCGCGAAGAAAGGGTCCGCGGCGCGACGCCCCGCTTCTGGGAGGACGTCTCCGAGGGCGACGCGCTCCCAGGGATGGCGAAGGGGCCGATGACCGTCACCGGCTTCATCGCCTTCGCGCAGGGCTGGGGTGGACTTTATATCCGCGCGAACAGGCTCGCCTGGAAGCAGATCCACGCGCATCCGGGACTCGGCATCCCGAACCGCTTCGGCATTCCCGACTGCCCGGAGCGCGTGCATTGGGAGCCGGAATTCGCGTGGATGGTCGGAGCACCAGGCGCCTACGACTATGGGCCGGAACGCTGTTCGTGGCTGACGCACCACATTACCGACTGGACGGGGGATGACGGAATGTTGCGTCAGGCAAGCTGCAAGATCCGCCGCCATAATCCAGAGGGCGATCTGCTGACGATCACCGGCCGGATCATGCGCAAATTTACCGAGAATGACCGCCGTTTGGTAGCGGTCAGCCAAGAGGCACGTAACCAGGATGATGAGCTCTCTGTCGTGGGATCGGCGGTTGTCGAGCTGCCGGCAAGGGCTAGGCTGTTCTCAGACTGACCATGCGGCCAAGCGTCGGCGGAAGCTTCCGGTCTAAATGAAACGCCTCTGGATACGAACGCCTCAATGGTGCTTCTCATACTCCGCCAGCTCACCCATGAACGGGGCGGCGACCGCGGCGTTGATCTTGCAGTCGAGGAGCACCGGCCCCTCCGGTTTCGCCAGCACCGCCGCCAGCGCCCGCAAATCATCCAGCGTGCGGATCGTCGCTGCTTGGAAGCCGAAGGCCTCCGCCACCGGGGCGAAATCCACATCCGGAAACACCGACTTCGCCACGGGCAGATCGCGCATCTTCAGGAAGTGCAACTCGGCGCCATAGGCGCAGTCGTTCAGCAGCACGATCACCAGCGGCAGATCCTCGCGCACCACGGTTTCAAGCTCGCCCATGGTCATGAGGAACCCGCCGTCGCCGATGATGAGCACGGTTGTGGCATCGGGGCGGCCCTTCGCGAAGCCGAGCGCGGCACCGAAGCCGAGCCCGATCGAGGCGAAGTCGCTGGTCATCTTCAGGTGGCCAGGATCTGGCACTGCCAGATAGGGCACGACGCCCAGGAAATTGCCGGCATCGTACACCAGGTTGCGCCTCTCGGGCAGCAACCGGTTCAGCTCCACCGCGAGCGCGCGCGGATCGACCGTGCGCGGCGTGTGCGCGGGCTGGAAGTCACCCGCGATGTCGAAGGCGGCGAGTATCCGCCGCGTCTCCTCATCATGGAAGGGCTTGTCGCTGGCCGCCCGCGCCGGCAGCGCTTCCAGCAATTGCTCGGCCACGCGTTTCGCATCGCCCACAACCGCGAGATCAGCAGCCGACCAGCGGCCGATATGGTCGCGCACCGAATCCACCTGGATCACGGGCGCGCCCGGCGGCAGCGACATCCCGAAACTCATCGTCAGCAGGTTGAGCCCCGCGCCGAATACCAGCACGCAATCGACCTGGTCGATCATCCGCCGCCCCGCCGAATGCGAGAATGAACCCATGACGCCGAGATTGTACGGGCTGTTGCGGAACAGATCCTTGCCCTTGAGCGATGTGACCAGCAGGGCGCCAATTCGCTCGGCGAGTTGCTCCAGTGCCTGACCCGCGCCCGCGCGATGTGCGCCGAGGCCGGCGACGATCAGAGGCCGGCGCGCTTTTTCCAGCACCAAGGCGGCGGCGGCGATGGACTGCGCGCGCGCGGCGGCAGGCGGACGCGGGGCCGGCAGGCGGATGGGCGGAGTGCCGCTGGCGC
>DATFDN010000506.1:0-15059 GCA_035252035.1 Acetobacteraceae bacterium
ATTATGTCAGGCTGTACCACGATTGGACCGACACGTTGACGCTCTTCGCCGATGGTCACGACATTCCGCCCGATATCCGGGCCGATCTGGCGCGCCGCAACATACCTGTCCTCGATGGCCGGATCATCGAGATCGCCCATCGCGGGGGCCATATCGCCACCGACGCTCGTCTTGCACGGCCTCCCGGACCATCCGCCGACCGCGACGCCCTTCCTTGCCGAGCTCGGCCGCCGCGGACGTCACGTCGTCGCACCCTGGCTTCGCGATTACGCGCCGTCTCCGACCGCGGGGCCGTTCGACCTCGCAGCCCTCACCAGCGACGTGCTCGCGCTGATCGACCGCTGGTCTCCCGGGCGAGCCGTGGAGTTGGTTGGCCACGACTGGCGCGCCAGCCGCAAACGGCATCGCCGGGCAGCACCTGCCTCAGATCGCGAAGATACGTACGATTACCACGGCCGGCCGGCGCTCGCCGAGGCCCACGAACAGGCTGCGTTGCAACCAGGCATGGGCCGGCGAGGCGGTCTCGAAGGACGGGGCGGTGCGGAAATAGACCCGCTCCGGCGGCACCGTCTCGCCGCGCAGGAGCCGCGCCATATCGTCAGGCGCGGCGTGGCGCAGGCCGCGATTGACGACATAGACCAAGACTCCGTCATTGAGGCGGAGCGCGTACCGGGCCTCGATGTCGGTCACGCCGTCAGGGCGGATGAGCTGGTAATCCGCCCCGCCTGGCAGGATCTCCCCCTCCAGCCGGGGTCCGGAGACGCGGCCGCCAATGATGGGCACGATCCGCCGCTCCCCGGTTGCGCTGGTACCAATGACGAGCGGCGCCGCAACCTCCGCTTGAACCTCGGCGATGAATTGCGGCTGCGGCGCCAGGCTCATGCCCTGGCCTCGGTGTTGCGCTGTGGCAGGCCGAGTATGTCGCGTGCTTCGGCGGTAGACGCGATTTCCAAGTTCAGCTCCCGTGCGATGCGAACGGTGCGCGCCACCAGCATCTCATTCGTCGCCAGCACGCCCCTGCTGTAGTAGTTGTTGTCCTCCAGCCCCACGCGCACATTCCCGCCCATCATCATCGCGCGCGTCGTTCCCGGGAGTTGCGCCGGGCCAATGGCCGATAGGCACCAGATGGACTGTGGCGGCAGCAGCTTCACCATCGCCGTCAGCAGGTCGTCGCTGTACGGCATCCCGCCCTGGAAGTTGCGGTCCGTGCCCAGCACCATGTTGATATAGTAGGGTGGCTTGTCGTAGCCCTTCTGGATCAGCCTGGTGACATCCTGGATGATGTGGGCGGGATTAAACACCTCCCACTCCGGCTTGATCCCCCGCTCCTGGAAACGCTTCGCCATCGCTTCGCACCGGGAGGGCGTCGTGATGACCAGGATCTCGCGCTCCCCAAATACATCCACGGCGGTGAAGCAGTCGAAGGTCGCCATCTCGGCGCCGGCATCAAGGCCCTTCAGACGCTCCTCGAAATTGCTCTCGAACATGCCGTCCGGGCGAGGCACCAGCATGTCTCCCGAGGAACCACCGCCGGTGGAGTTGTTGAGGATGATGTCGCAGCGCTCACGGATCATCCCGTTGATGCGACGATAGATCTCGGCGTTGCAGGTGGCCTGGTCGTCCGGCCGGCGGGCATGAAGGGCGGCGATTGCCGCGCCCTCCTTATAGGACCGATGGACCGATTCAGCGATCTCCTCCGGCTGGGTCGGCAGGTTGGGGTTGGCGGATTTGGACGCCATCCCGCCGGTGGGCGCGACGGTCACGATGACCTTGTTGGATGCCATGCTGTCCCTCCTCTCGAACGGTGAGTTTGTCCAATTAGCCCAAGGGCATCCCGACATAGTTCTGCGCCAGCATGGTCGCGGCGGGAATTGAGCTGGTCACGAGGTCGAGTTCCGCCAACTGCCGGCGGCGATCGAACGCGGTCGCATCGTCGAAACGGTGCAGCATGGAGGTCATCCACCAGGAGAAATGTTGCGCCCGCCAGACGCGCCGCAGAGCCGCCGCCGAATAGCCCTCCAGCAGCTCGGACGATCCCGTTGCATAGTGGCTGCCGAGCGCGCGGGAGAGGAGGAACACGTCGTTGACGGCAAGGTTGAGTCCCTTGGCGCCGGTCGGCGGCACCGCGTGCGCCGCGTCGCCCGCCAGGAACAGCCTGCCGTGCTGGATCGGCTCGCAGACGAAGCTGCGCATCGGCACGATGTTCTTCTGGAAGATCGCGCCCTCTTTTAAACGGAAACCCTGGCCTTCGGTGCGCGCCTGAAGCTCCGCCCAGATCCGGTCATCGGACCAGTTCTCGACCGCATCGGCGGGGTCGCACTGGAAATACATGCGCTGCACGTTGGGCGAGCGCGTGCTGATCAGGGCGAAGCCGCGCTCATGGCGGGCATAGATCAGCTCATCCGCCGACGGCGGCGCCTGGGCTAGAATGCCGAACCAGCCAAAGGGATAGATGCGCAGGTAATCCGTGCGGGCCGGCGCGGGGATCGCGGCGCGGCTGACGCCATGGGAGCCGTCGCATCCGGCGACGAAGTCACATTCCAAGACTGTTTCGTCACCCTCCTTGGTGGTGAAGCGTATCCGGGGCGTGGTCGAGGCGACATCCTCGACGGATGAGGCCGTCGCCTCGAACAGGATCGCCCCGCCGGCAGCCAACCGGGCCTTGATCAAATCCTTCAGCACCTCGTGCTGGGCATAGACGGTGACGACCCGACCGCCGGTCAGCTCATAGAAGTTGATCCGGTGGCCGCGGCCACCGAAGCGCAGCTCGATCCCGTGATGGACGAAGCCTTCGCGCCTGAGCCGGTCGCCCACTCCGGTCTCTACCATGAGATCGACCGTGCCCTGCTCCAGCACCCCGGCGCGGATGGTCGCCTCGATCGTCTCGCGCGAGCGGCTCTCGACAATGACGCTCTCGATCCCCCGCAGATGCAGCAGGTGCGAGAGCATCAGCCCCGCCGGACCCGCCCCGACGATCCCGACCTGTGTGCGCATCCTGGTTTCCTCCCCTCGGCTCCCTCACCGCACCAGCGGGCAGTGCCCTTCCGACAGTGGCCGGAAAGCCTGGTCCGCCGGAATCGTCGAGACGAGCTTGAAAAAGTCCCACGGCCCCTTGCTCTCCGCCGGCGTCTTGGTCTGGAAGATATACACGGGATGCAGCGCCCGCCCGTCCACGCGGATCGTGGTCTCGCCATAAACCGGATCATGGATCGGCCCCTGCTTCATCGCCTCCACGACCGCCTTCCCGTCCTCGGCGTTGCCGCCAATCTTCGCCACCGCGTTCAGGTAAGCGAGTACGCCCGAATACACGCCGGCTTGCATGTCGTTCGGCATGATATGGCGAGGATGCCGCTTGGCGAAACGTTCGGCAAAGGCGCGGGTGCCATCGTTCATGTCCCAATAGAAGGGCGTGTCGATCAGCAATCCTTGGCTCGCCGGTAGGCCGAGCGCCTGTACCATGTTGATGTTGATGACTGGCCCGGCGAACGTCATGGTCCCCGAGAGTCCGAATTCCGCTGCCTGCTTCAGCGTCTTGGTGGTGTCCCCGCCGGCATTCTCCAGCCCGAGCACGTTCGCGCCCGACCCTTGGGCCTGGAGCAGGAAGGACGAGAAGTCGCTGTTGCCGAGCGGGTGGCGCACCTCGCCGATCACCTGTCCACCGAACTGCTTCACTGCCTCGGTGGTGCTGCGCGCGAGATCGTAGCCGAAGGCGTAATCGGCGGTCAGCAGGAACCATTTGGTCCCGCCGCGGGCCACCACCGCCTTCGCCAAACTATGACCGGCCTCCCACGTGTCGTAGGTCCAATGCACCGTGTTCGGCGAGCACGCCTTGCCGGTGAGTTCCGCCGTCCCAGCGCCGGACCCCAGGAACACCTTGTTGCGCTGCCGCACGAGGTCAGCCACCGCGAGCGCCACGGAAGAGTTGGGCACGTCGGCCACCAGGTCCACGCCGCCCAGATCCAGCCATTCCCGCGTGATCGCCAGGCCGACATCCGGCTTGTTCATGTGATCGCCCGAAACGACCTCGACCGGCCGGTTTCCGACCTTGCCACCGAAATCCTCGACGGCCATCTGCGCCGCGACCACCGATCCCACGCCCTGGTAGTCGGAATACACCCCCGACATGTCATTGAGCACGCCGATCCTGATCGGCCTGTCCTCCGCCCGCGCCGCACCGCCAATGGCGCAGGCCAATAGCAAGGCCGAGACGATCCTGTTCAGCATGTCCTCACCTATTGTGGGTGTTGGGCCGGTATTCTGCTTGCGACGCTGCCAGAGCGCTTCGGTTCAGCTTTCGACTCTTCCCGTTCCGCGATACATCAAGCGTATGCCGAAACCGAGCGGCACCGCCGCGGCCGTGTCCCGCCGGACAGCGGCCGCCGAGAAGAATGACACCGTGCTCTCCCCCTTGGCGGACAGCCCGAGCTTCCTCGTGCGGCTCGCCCAGTTGCGGGCCTTTGACGAGTTCCACCGCAACTTCGCCGGCCTTGGCGTGACGCCGGCCGGGTTCTCCGTGTTCGCCCTCATCGCGGCCAATCCCGGCGTGCGGCCGGGAACCATCGCCGAGGAACTGCGGGTAAAGCCGTCGAATGTCGCGGCGCTGGTCAATGGCCTTGTCGCCACAGGGCTCGTGCAGCGGACAGCGGACCGTTCCGAATTGCGCGCCAGCCATCTCACCGTCACCAGGGCGGGCGCCAAAGCCTGGCGGGAAATGGAGCGGACTCATCGGGAGGCGGAATCGCGTTTCGTCGATCCTCTCACACCGGCCGAGCGGGAGCAGTTCGTCACCTTGCTGCGGAAGCTGCTGCACCGCTGACCGCTCCTCCCGTGCGCGCTCCTGTCTGGGCACTTGCGCGCCATGCGAGGCGGAATATTATGAACCTTACATAAAGCGGGCAAGCCCCGCCGGGCAGGGAGACACGCGCGATGGACGCCACCGGCGCGGTTACGTACGAGCTGCGCGACCGCGTGGCCTGGATTGGCCTCAATCGGCCGAGGAAGCGCAACGCGATCAATGACGCGCTGCTCGCGGATCTCGAAGCCGCTGCGCGCCGGGCGCAAAGAGAGGCCCGCGCCCTGGTGGTATTCGGACATGGCCCCTGTTTCTGCGCCGGCCTCGATCTTGCCGAGCACCGCGCCCGCGAGCCGGCGGAGGTGTTCCACCATTCCCGCTCGTGGCACGCGGCGTTTTCCGTGATCCGTCGAGGTCAAATTCCAGCGATTGCAGCGCTTCATGGCGCGACGGTGGGGGGTGGGCTGGAGCTTGCCGCCGCGTGCCATCTGCGGGTGGCCGACGCGACCGCGTTCTTTGCGCTGCCGGAGGGAACGCGCGGCATCTATGTGGGCGGCGGCGCCTCGGTGCATGTCGCGCGGCTGCTCGGTCCGTCGCGCATGATGGACATGATGCTCACCGGCCGCGCGCTGGACGCGATCGCGGCGGAGCGCGTCGGTCTTGTGCAGTACCTGGTGCCGGAGGGCGCCGCACAGGACAGAGCCATGGAGCTTGCCGCGAAGATCGTTGGTATGGCGCCGCTCACCGTACTCGGCGTGCTGCACGCGCTGCCGCGCATCCAGGACATGAGCGAGGATGACGGGCTGTTCGTCGAGAGCATGATGGCGGCGCTCGCGCAGACCGGGCCGGAGGCGGCGGCACGGCTCGCCGACTTCGTCGCCAAGCGCGGCGCCAAGGTGTCCGGCCCCTCCGAGGATTGATGGAGCGGAACGTGCTGAGCAACACGCGTCACCGGACGATCGAGTGGGGGGACTGCGATCCAGCCGGGATCGTGTTCAACCCGCGTTATTTCGAGTGGTTCGACGCGGCCACCGCCGCCCTGTTCGCGCGCGCCCTGGGTGTGAACAAGGCGGCGATGGTCAAGCAGTACGGCATTGTCGGCATTCCCTTGGTGGACACGCGCGCCACGTTCCATGTGCCGTGTTCCTATGGCGAGGAGGTGCGGATCGAGAGCACGCTGTCCGAATTCCGGCGCAGCAGCTTCGATGTCCGCCACCGCCTGCTTCGCGCGGACGACATGCTGGCTGTCGAGGGGTTCGAAACGCGCGTCTGGGTGGGCCGGCACCCGGACCGGCCGGGCGGACTCAAGGCACAGCCGATCCCCGAGGAGGTGATCGCGCGTTTTGCCGCCGGGGGAACTGAGCAATGAATGGGTCATCGATCCGGCGCGTGGCGGTCATCGGCACCGGCGTCATTGGTGCGAGCTGGGTCTCCCTCTTCCTCGCCCGCGGCCTCGACGTACTCGCCTTCGACCCCGCTCCGGGGTGGGAGGCAGCGTTGCGCGCAATCGTCGCGGCGCATTGGCCGGCGATGGAGGCGATGGGCTTGGCGGAGGGCGCATCGCCCGACCGGCTGGGCTTTGCCGCTTCCCCCGAGGAGGCGACGGCGAAGGCGGAGTTCGTGCAGGAGAACGGACCCGAGCGGCTGGATCTCAAGCGCGACCTGTTCCGCCGGCTCGACGGAGCGGCACCGCCAGAGGCGATCCTGGCGACCAGCTCATCCACCATTACGGTCAGCGAGTTCCAGGATGCCTGCGCCCGCCATCCCGAACGCGTCGTGCTGGGCCATCCCTTCAACCCGCCGCATCTGATCCCGCTGGTCGAGGTGGCTGGCGGGCGGGCGACCTGCGCCGAGGCAGTTGATCGAGCGATGGCGTTTTACCGCGTGGTTGGCAAGCATCCCATCCACCTCCGCCGTGAGGTGCGTGGCCATGTCGCGAACCGGCTGCAAGCGGCGCTATGGCAGGAGGCGTTCCACTTGGTCGCTGCCGGCGTGGCCAGCGTTGCGGATATAGACGCCGCGATCGCCTACGGCCCCGGCCTGCGCTGGGCACTGCTCGGACCGTTCCTCAACCTGCACCTCTCCGGGGGAGAGGGCGGCATCGCTGCCCTTTTCGAGAAGCCGCTCTGGCAGGCAACAGAGGGCATGTGGCGCGATCTCGGCCGCGTTTCGGTGGATGCCGCACTCGCCCGCCGGGTCGCGGAGGGCATCGCCGAGGAGCTGGCCGCGCGCGATCCGGAGGCAGTGGTCCGGGATCGCGACGCGGCGCTGCTCAGCCTGCTGCGGCTCAAGGCCGAGGCGCAGGATCTGCCGTGACGCGGGTGGCCAAGGGAGGATCGGATGATGGATCTCGCTCTCCCGGTGCATGGCGTGGGCGAGAAGCGGCCCGATTGCGCGACAGTCTGCGCGATATTCGATCACGCGGTTGCCACCGCGCCGGACACGGTGGCGCTGCGCCATAAAGGCGCCGCCCTCACTTACCGCGAGGAGGGACGGGCAGTGGCGGCCCTGGCCCGGCGCCTCGCGGCGATGGTCGCACCGGGCGAGGTCGTTGCGCTTCTCCTGCCCAATTCCATCGAGTTCCGCGTCGCCTATTTCGCGGCACTCCAGGCCATGGCAGCCCCCGCGTTGCTCAACCCTCTCTACCCCGCCCCGCAGCTCGAAACCCTGCTGCGGGAGGTGCCGCCGCGCGCGGTCATCTGCGCTCCGGCGACGCGGGAGGTGGTGTTTGGCCTGGCGAACCTGCTCGGCATTCCCGCGGTGATCTGCCTGGGGGATGATATCACGGTGGGGCGGCTGGCGGCCGAGTCCGACGGGCCGCTAGAGCGCCCTGCGGCGCGGCCGGATGACATCGGCGCCCTGCTGTTCAGTGGCGGCACCACCGGCGTGCCGAAGGCGGTGGAGCACACGCACGGCCGGCTGGTGATCGCGGTGCGCTGCGTGGAATATAATTGGCCGACGCGCATGAACGGCGAGGTCTGGCTGCCCATCGCGCCCTTCACCCACATTTTTGGATTCCTGCAGGGCCTGCTAAGCCCGATTTCCGCCTGTGCCGAGGTGGTGATCCCCGAGCGCTTCCAGCCGGAGCATATCGTCGAACTGATGGCGCGGCATCGGGTGACGGTGTTCGGCGGCGGGCCTCCCGCGATCTATGCCGGCGTGCTGGCGGCGACCAACCTGGCCGGCGCCGATCTTTCCGCGCTCCGGGTCTGTCCAGCCGGCGGCGCGCCGATGCCGGTGGAGCTGCTGGAGCGTTGGCGCAGGACGATCGGGCGCGAGATCCACGAGGGCTACGGCATGACGGAGATGGCGCCGATCAGCGGCACGACCGAGCTGACTGGCGTGCGTCCGGGATCGGTTGGCAAGCCCATGCCGTGCAACGAGGTGCAGATCGTGGATCTCGAAACCGGCGCGCGAGTCCTGCCGCCGGGCGAGCGAGGCGAGGTGCGGGTGCGTGGCCCACACATGATGGCCGGCTATCGCAATCGACCGGAGGAGACGGCGCACATCCTCCGGGATGGCTACATTTACACCGGTGACATCGGCCACCTGGACGCGGACGGGTTCCTGTTCATCACTGACCGCAAGAAGGACGTGGTTTTGGTCAAGGGATTCAACGTGTTCCCGCGCGAGGTCGAGGAGGTCGTCCACACCCATCCCAAGGTCGCAGCGGTCGGCGTGGTGGGCGTGCCCGACATGCGCAGCGGCGAGCGGCTGGTGGCCTATGTGGTGCCGCGCGCCGGTGAGACACTGGGCGAGGTGGAGATCGCCGCGCACGTCGCGGCACGCCTGGTCGCCTACAAATGCCCAAGCGTGATCCGCGTTGTCGAGGAACTCCCGACAACGGGCGCGCAGAAACTCGACCGTATGGCACTCCGCCGCAAAGCGCGTGACGAGGGGGCAGTTTCGTAACGCCAATATACCCATAGCCGCAGCCGTAGGGCGGAATAGCGAAGCGTATTCCGCCACCGGCCGGCGTGTGGGTGAGAGGCGGAATGCGCTTGGGCTTTTCCGCCCTACTTCTTCACGGCGTGCCGCCTGGGGCTGCGCAGACAAAGTTGGTAGGGTCTTCGATGTTGCCGCTCCCACTATAGCGTGCCTGCGTCGGATAGGCACAGAGCGGCCGTGTCCGCCCCGGCCACGGCGTGCCGGCGGGCGCCGTTGCGATCAGGCTGTCCGGCGCGATTCCCTTCTCGACCCAGTTTACCAGCGCGGTGAACGGGGAAAACGAGTCGGTGGAGGGTCCGCCGCTGCAATGGCCCATGCCGGGCACAAGGAACAGGCGAATGAAATCGTCCGCGTGGCCCATCCGCTGGTTCATCGCTTCGTACCAGCCGATCGTATCGAACGGGGAAAACACGCCGTCCGACAGCCCGTGGTAAATGATCATTTTGCCGCCGTTCTGCCGGAACGCGGTGCGGTCGGGCGAGCGCGCGGTCATGAACTGCATCGAGGATTCGGTATAGGTCTGGGTTCGCGCATAGATCTTGGGCGCGTCGGTATCGAAGTTGAAGCCGAAGACGTAGGCCGCGAGCTGATCGACCGGAACCGGAACCGGAGGTGTGACGAAAACCAACGGCAGCGATCCTCCGCCCAGCGTGAGGTTCAGGGCGTTGTTGACGAGCGGCTGGCCAGGCTGCGCCGGGGTTCCGAGACTCCAAAGGCGGAGCGAGGTCGGCCCGGTGATGCCGGCATCCCACGGAAATCGCGGATAGAGCGGCTGATCCTTCGAGTTGCGCGCCCCGCTGGCGAAGATCCGGGACAGCGCATTCACCTGCTCGGCGCTCAGGCAGCTCGCATCTTTCACACCGGTGCATTCCGCCGCCTCAAGCTGCGGCAGGACGCGGCTGGTGGTGCAGGCGCTGTAGTCGTCGATGATGCCGTCCTTGAGCCTGTCCAGCCCGTCGCAGGCGGCCAGGATCGCGGTGGCGGTGAGTTGCAGATCGGAGTCCGAGAAGGTGTCGGGCAGGTAGGGTTGGCCGTTGACATCGGTGCGCGTCGCCAGCGGCGCGAGGGCCTGCTCGTTCCAAGCTTCGGCGACCGCCGCTTTCGGCAAGTCGAATCCCGGCGCCCCCGCAACGATACCGTCGAAGTAGTTGGGGAAGCGCTGCGACGCCACCATGCCTTGGCGGCCGCCATTCGAGCAGCCGTCGAAATAGGAGAACCGCGGCTCCTGGCCGTAGTAGCGGGTGACGATGCTCTTGCCGGTCAGCGTCGTGCGGTCAAGCGCGTTGTAGCCGTAGTCGATCCTGGCCTGCGGATCGAGCCCGAAGGCTGCCGTCCCGCCGGCGTTCGGGTCGTTGTCGAGCGTATTGTCGTGGCCGCCATCGGTGGAGATGACGGCATAGCCGAGCGGCAGAACTGGCGGCTCGCCGAGCGGGGCGCCATTGCCGAGCGAGTTCGGCAACGCGCCATCCGTGCCACCGCCGCCCTGGAAATAGAAGCGCCCGTTCCAGTCGTCGGGCATACGCAGGTGGAAGCCGATGCTGAACGGAAGATTGTCGGCGCCGATGCGCTGGTTGATACGGCCGATGACCTCGCAATGCGCGGGCAGGCCGTTGCCCGTCGGGTTTTCCTGCGCGGTGGTGATGACCGTGTCGGGCAACGCATAGCCCGCGACATCCGCGCAGTTGCCAGCGGCCCGAGCCGGCATCGAACTGGCCAAGATGATCGGCAGCACAAAGGCGCTGGCGCATCCCACGGCGCCGGTACGTGGCCAAAACTGGCGCCTCCTACGCCCGTCATGCATGTCGTCCTCCCCTTGATTCTGGTCCGTGGTGCTCGCCCCTTCGGTTCAGGTGGGCGCCAGGATCACGCCCTCATCCGGCCTGAGGGCAAACCGGTCCCCGACGATCTCTCCGTCACGATCGAGATGAGTGGATGCCAGGACGCGTCCCCCGGCCAAACGGGCGCGCAGCTCACGGGCTCGCCCGCCCAGGTTCAGCGCGACAAACAGGCGGCGGCCACTGGCCTCATCCCACCGCTCGTAGGCGAGGACGTCCCCCTCGGCCGACACGGGGCGGTAGGCGCCGGTTGAGAGCGCCGGCTCCGCCCGGCGCACCGCGAGGAGCCTCCGGTAGAGGGCGAGCATGGAATGCGGATCCCTCGCCTGTGCGGCGACGTTGACGGCGTGGTAGTCGGGTGCGAGTGGCAGCCACGGCTCCGCCGCCGTGGTGAACCCCGCATGTCGTTCCGTGTTCCACTGCATCGGCGTGCGCACCGGGTCGCGTCCGAGCCCAAGACCGGGCGCGTTCCGCTCCCAGGGATCCCGCACACGCTCCGGCGGGATTGGGACGTCGGTCATGCCGATCTCCTCGCCCTGGTAAATTGTTGGCGTGCCGCGCAGGGTCAGCAGCAGCATGGCGGCAACCCGCGCCTGTGCCCGTCCCAGGCGGCTTGCCACGCGCGAGCGGTCGTGGTTGCCGAGCACCCAATTCGGCCAACCACCCGCCGGCAGCGCCGCCTCGTAGGTTTCGATCAGCGCCCCGATCGCCCGCGCCTCCCAGGGAGTCGAGAGGAGATGAAAGTTGAAGGGCAACTGAAAGCCGGAAAGGTCCACGCCGTAATAGGCCATCAGCCGGCTGATCGGCAGGTAGGCCTCGCCGATCAGAACCCGCTCGCCCGCGTAGGCGTCGGCCACGCGGCGCATCGCGGCGACCGCCTCGTGTACTTCCGGCTGGTCCATGGTGTGAGCACGGATGAGGCGCCGGGCCGGGGACATGTCCGGCCGCCAGTCAGGATTGGGTGGATTGTCCCGAAAGTTCGCATCCTCGATCAGGTGGTGGATGGCATCGACGCGGAAGCCGTCCACCCCGTGGTCGAGCCAGAACCGTAGGACGTTGAGCATCGCCGCGCGGACCTGTGGATTGCGCCAGTTCAGATCCGGCTGCCGCGGCAGGTAGGCGTGGTAGTAGTACTGGCCTGTCGCCTCGTCGAGCGTCCAGGCCGGGCCGCCGAATTCGCTCAGCCAGTTGTTGGGCGGCGCACCGCCGGACGCGGGGTCGCGCCAAATATACCAGTCGCGCTTCGGGCTGCTGCGCGAGGCGCGGCTCTCCCGGAACCAGGGGTGCTGGTCCGAGCTATGGTTCGGCACAAAGTCCAGGATGACCCGGAGATCGCGCGCGTGCGCCGCGGCGAGCAGCCGGTGGAAGTCGGCCAGCGTGCCGAAGGCGGGGTCTACGTCGATGTAGTCCGACACGTCATAGCCGAAGTCCGCCATCGGCGACGGGTAGATCGGAGAGATCCAAACCGCGTCAACGCCTAGCGAGACAAGGTGGTCGAGCCGGGACAGGAGACCCGGCAGATCCCCGACGCCATCGCCGTTCGAGTCCTGAAAGGAGCGGGGGTAGATCTGGTAGATCACCCCACGCTGCCACCACTTGAAGCCGCCCGGCATGTCCTTGATCCGGCCTCCGGAATGAACGCCCACCGCCACCCAGCCGAGCTGTTCATCCCCTGGCCGCGAGCTTGTCCTGCGTCTTGGTTTCGAAGTCACTGGCCGCGTGGCGCTCGTGCAATTGACTCGAAGGCTCCCCAGTGACGCGGTTGACCATCCGCCCACGCTGGACGGCAGGGCGGTCGCCGATCGCTTCGGCCCAGCGCTGAACGTTCTTGTACTCCTGCACTTGTAGGAACTCGGCCGCACCGTAAAGCCAGCCCTTCACCAGACCGCCATACCAGGGCCAAATGGCCATATCAGCAATCGTATAGTCGCTGCCCGCCACATATTCGTTTTCGGCAAGGCGGCGGTCGAGCACGTCAAGCTGGCGCTTCACCTCCATGGCGAACCGGTCGATCGCATATTCGATCTTCGTCGGTGCGTACGCGTAGAAGTGGCCGAATCCCCCGCCCAGGTACGGCGCGCTGCCCACTTGCCAGAACAGCCAGGACAGGCACTCGGCGCGCGCGCCGGTCTCGGTCGGCAGGAAGGCGCCGAACTTCTCGGCGAGGTACACCAGGATCGCGCCGGATTCGAAGACACGGATCGGCACCTGGCCGCTACGATCCACCAAGGCCGGTATCTTGGAGTTGGGATTCACCGCAACGAAGCCGCTTCCGAACTGATCGCCTTCCCCAATCCTGATCAGCCAGGCGTCGTACTCCGCGCCGGCATGGCCGAGAGCCAACAGCTCCTCAAGCATCACCGTGACTTTCACGCCGTTCGGCGTTCCGAGCGAGTAGAGCTGGAGGGGGTGGCGGCCAACCGGCAGATCCTTGTCATGCGTCGGCCCGGAGACTGGGCGGTTGATGTTCGCGAACTGGCCGCCGTTCCCCTTGCTCCAAATCCAAACCCTTGGCGGCGTGTAATCGGACGAGTTGGTCATTCCAAAGCTCCAGGCATTCAGCGGGGGTCACGCGATCGACTTAGCTTGCGCCATGAGGTCAAACATCGCGCGGGGCGGCATTGTCAAGTTGGAGCCTGGCGGAGCTTGCCGGTAGGCCAAGTCGGACCACCCCCTACTATGAAGCCCCAGCAAAGGAGGAAACCAAGATGCGACTGGAAACGCTGCTGCCGCTCGGCAAGGTCGATCCGGGCCTGCGTGCGCCTGAAACTCCGCTTGATATTGCCACGGTCCCTGCCCAGGCGCGCTTTCTGGAGGAAATCGGGTACGGCGGCCTGGTCGTGGAGGAGACGAAGGACGATCCCTTCGTCGTTCTCGCTTTGGCCGCGTCGAGCACCACGCGGCTGCGGCTCGGGACATCGGTCGCCATCGCCTTTCCGCGCAGCCCGATGGTTACAGCCATGACCGCCTGGACCTTGCAGAAGCTGTCGAACGGGCGCTTCACGCTTGGGCTCGGGTCTCAGGTGCGCGGTCACATCCAGCGCCGGTTCGGGATGCAATGGTCGCCGGCCGGGCCATGGATGCGCGAATACGTTCAGGCTGTCCGAGCAATCTGGGACTGCTGGCAGAACGGCAGCAAGCTCGACGTCCGCGGCGAGCATTACACGATCAACCTCATGGTGCCGCTGTTCAATCCCGGCCCGATCGCGAATCCCGGCATCCCGATCCATGTCGCCGCGGTGAATGAGATCATGTGCCGCATGGCCGGGGAGGTCGCCGACGGGCTGCATGCGCATCCTGTATGCACGCCGAGCTACATCGAGCAGACAATGCTGCCGGCCGTGCGGGAAGGCGCCGCGCGGGCCGGCCGGTCGCTCAAGAATTTCAGCCTTTGCATGAAGCCGCTCGTCGCCACCGCGCGAACCGAACAAGAGCTGACTCCCAAGGTGCGCGATGCGCGGGCGCGAATCGCCTTTTATGCGTCCACGCCGGCTTATGTCGCCGCCTTCGAGCATCTCGGGCTTGGCGAGATGGCCCGCGAAGCGGCGGTGCTGTCAAGAGCACAGCGCTGGGAGGAGCTTCCCAACCTGATCGACGACCACACGCTGCACCAGTTCGTCTGCATCGGCACCTATGACGAGATCGGCGCCAGGCTTATCGAGCGGTATCGCCGCATAGTCACGGACATCGAGTTCTCGATTGCCGTGCAGACCGAGCAGGATCGGGAGACACTGCGGGGCCTTGCCGCGGCGATCCAGCGGGACGACGAGAGCGCCGCGCGGGCGACTATCATGGGATAGCTGCCGCGTCGGAGACACGGACGGTTAGCCGTGAGATCAAGAGGGCAGCGGAAAGCCGCGGCCCCGGAATGATCGGCCATGGCTAGAAGCTTGAGACGATCCGTCCCTTTATGTTTGATACGATCAAGGCGGCCGGCCCGAAAGGCTCCCTGTTCGCGTCCAGCTTTCCGGTCGGCCGGCTATACGGCCGTCACGCGGGTCTTCGGCAGTCCTCCTCGGGAATTGTGTGTGACATGACGGACACAAAGATGGCTGTGCTGCTTGGTGGGAGCGCGGAGCGCATTTACAGGATCTGAAGCATCGCCCAATTTGGCAATGGGCGCTGAGAGCAACGGGCCGCAACAGGCCGTCTCATTAAGCAGCAAACAAGAAGCAGATGGAGGAAGCATTGTCTGTTTCTATACCAATGGCCACAGGGCGATCGCGGCTCGCCGGCACGGCATTGGCGCTGTGCCTCGCGCTAGGGGCCGGCAGCGGGCCGGCTTGGGCACAGGCGGGTGGCGCGGGCGGCGGGGCGGGCGGTGCCGGAGGTGGCGCCGGAACAGGCCAGTTCCCCGGCGCGGCCGGCATTCAGCCCGAAGTGGAAGTGACAAGGCCCCTGATCCCGACGCCTCCGCCGGTATTCGCCGGCAAGCTGTTCGGCGACTGGGGCGGGCTGCGTACGCGGCTGCTGAACCGCGGCGT
>DATFDN010000507.1:0-3138 GCA_035252035.1 Acetobacteraceae bacterium
ACGCACAGCGTGGCTGCCGCGGCACCTGATAAAGAAGCGCTGATCCGAGAAGCCCTGAGCGCCGCGCCACCAGCTATCCGGAGCACAGCCACCGTCATGGACTGGGATCATACCATCCTGAGGCAAGGAAGTGGCCCCTATACGTGCATGCCATCCGACCCGAACACGCGTGCCAAAGGTGGCCACGATCCGATGTGCCTTGATCAAGTTTGGATGACTTGGGCCGATGCCTATGTGGGTAAAAAGCCCTTCAAGGCAGACCGTGGTGGTATCGCCTACATGCTTGCGGGTGATAGCGGCTCCAGCAACATCGACCCCTACGCCACCGATCCTGCGCCCAACAACCAATGGGTAACAGAAGGCCCACACGTAATGGTGCTGCTGCCCGATCCGAAGCAGCTGGAGGGCGTTCCCACTGATCCGAACAGCGGCGGTGCCTATGTGATGTGGAAGGGCACGCCCTATGCCCACATCATGGTGCCGGTCGGCATGCGCCCCACGGCCCAAAAGTAAGCCAGCAAAGCGACGATATCGCATCGATCTGTTTGCGGGCGCGCCGCCGGCATCGCAACCGAGCTCGGCTGCCACTCCTTCCGCGCGACCGGAATTACGGTCTACCTGCAGAACGGCGGGCTCCTCGTGATCAAATCGGCAAATTCAGCCAACATTTGCGGCTTTACCACGAACTCCTGTCGGTGAAGTGTAGGCGATGTGGCGACCTCACCCTGGCGCGGTGGAGCGTCGGCGTGATGCAAGCGGGGGATGGGACAGGCGCCGAACGGGACCGCGCTCGATGAGCGTGCGCGTACGACAGGTCGTAATGAGACCTGGGCGCGGTAGCGCGTTGGACATTGATTAGCGCTGGTTTTGGGCTGATTTCGGAGGATCGGAGCGGGAATTGAGAATTCCGCCATTCTGCACGTACAAAGCGGCGCTCGGGGCAGATTCCGAGCGTGTCATGCCGGCGATGGCTGCAACAATCGCCAACTGCGACGCAGGTTGAAGGCGATCGCCGTCAGCCTGACTTGCAGCCCGGCCTTCGCCGTGCCGAGCCAGCGCATGCGGCGCATGCCGTAGCTGCGCTTGCAGGTGCCGAACACCTTCTCGATCCGTCCGCGCACCCGCGACACTTCGGCGTTATGTTGCTGCAAGCGAGCAAGCGCCGCCGCTCCGCCCCAGGTGCCGGCCTGCACGATGCGCGCCCGGCCGCCGCGTGCCGCGATGATCGCTTCCGCCCGGCTGCCGCCGAAGGCGCTGTCGCCATACACATCGCCCGGCGCCGCCGGGAGGACCGCATCCAACTCCGCCGCGTCATGCACGTTCGCGCTGGTCACCGCGACACCGAGGATCAGCCCCGCCGCTTCGTCGGTCGCGACATGCGCCTTGTAGCCGTGCAGCGGCTTGCGGCGCCGGTGACCCGCCCAGCGCGCTTCACCATCGCCGCGAATGCTCGCCGACGCGATCAGCGTCGCATCGACCAAGGTGCCGGTGCGCACCGCCACACCTTTCGCCACGAGCTGTTGCGTAATCACCGCGAACAAAACCCGGTCCAGGCCGCGCCGGGTCAGCTCGGCGCGGAACCGCACGAACGCCGTGCGCTCCGGTGTGGGCTCGGAGCTGGCGAAGCCGCAGAACCGGCGAAAGCTGGCTCGATCGGCCAGCGCCTCCGCCAGCTTCACATCCGAGAGGTCGTGCCAGACCGCGAGCAGCATGGCGCGGAACAGCGCCAGCGGCGGCCAGCCGTGCTCGCCTTTTGCTGCGCCATAGATATCGACCAACTGGCGGTCGAGGTCTGCCCAGTCGATCAGCGTCGCAATTTGATCCAGCGCTGTAGCAGGTTGTGTTTCGATCACCCCAAGCCGCTCCTGCCCGATCCGCCGCCGCGCCATGCCCGCCTCCGAACGCTACCGAAGCGCATCGAATCAAAGCGAATCGGGCCCTGGCAAGCGCAATCGCGCACAGGTCTCTTAATACCGCCGAGCTTATCCGTTGACTTGTTGAATATAGGGATAGTTGCAGAGTGAGCGGACGCGCTGGGGCGTCAGGCGGTTCCAGGCATCGCAGCAGGCATCAAGGATGGCATCGTAGTCGTCGAGCAGCCGGTGCGAGAGATGCCGCTCGCGCAGATACAACCACAGCCGTTCGACCGGATTGAGTTCGGGTGAATAGGGCGGCAGCGGCACCAGCGTGACGTTGTGCGGTACCTGCAACGCTCTGGCGCCGTGCCAGCCGGCCTGGTCGAGTGCCATGACCGCGTGCTCGTCAGGCGCAAGCCGTTTGCTGAATTGCGCGAGAAACAGGTTCATCGCCTCGGTCGACACCTCGGGCAGCACCAAGGCGAACCGCGCGCCAGTGGCCGGACGCACCGCGGCGAACAGATGCACCCAGGTGTAGCGCCGGTCGCACAGCCCAGGCGGCCGCTCGCCGCGTCGCCACCAGCGATGGCAGACACGGCCCTTCTGGCCGATCCGGGCCTCGTCTTGAAACCACAACGTTATCCGCCTGCCAGGATGCGCCGCTCGGGCCGCGTTCGCCGCATCCAGCAGCCCCCTTTTTTGAACGCTTCCTGGGCCGCCCGATCCGTGCGCGGATGCCGCTGGCGCGCCTTCTGCCGCGAGAACCCCATCCGCCGCACCACCCGCGAAAGGCTCGCCGGATGCAGCCGCTTATTGAAGCGATGCTCGATTACCCGGCAGAGATCCGGCAGCGTCCACGCCGACAGCCCGTTCGTTTCGGGATCGGGACCGCGCAGGATGATCTGCGCCAATTCCGCCAATTCCGCCGCGCTCAGCTTGCCCGGCCGCGCCGGCGCGCGGCGATTGTGCAAGCCGGCGATGCCTTCGGCGTTGTAGCGCACCACCGCATCGCGCAGCGCCTGA
Source organism: Acetobacteraceae bacterium (assembly GCA_035252035.1). Classification (GTDB taxonomy): domain Bacteria; phylum Pseudomonadota; class Alphaproteobacteria; order Acetobacterales; family Acetobacteraceae; genus DATFDN01. The sequence goes on from DATFDN010000507.1 coordinate 2,880, forward strand.
CGCTCCATGCCGGCCAGCCGCGCCGCTTCGGCCCGGCTCATGCCTTCCAGTGCGTTGGCGATCGCCAACATGCGCCGCGCCGCCGCCCGATCCGGCTCGCGCCAGGCCAGCCGCCGCAACGCCGCCGGCGACAAATCGGCACGGATCGGCAAGCCTCGCCCTGCCATGCGGTCCTCCCTCGCGGTCAGACCCAGGTAGAATCAAATCATCCCGAGCCGCTCCAAATCACATCCGAGTCAACTCGGCCGCTCGGCGGTAT
>DATFDN010000508.1:0-7284 GCA_035252035.1 Acetobacteraceae bacterium
AACCGGCTGCGCGGCGCTCGATCTCGAAAGCGGTCCGGTGGCGGAGACCGCCTCGGCGCGAGGGCTCCGTTTCGCTGCCCTGCGCGCGGTCTGCGACCCGGCGACCCTCGGCCTGCCACCCGCGGCCTTGGCGGCGCTGTCCGCTCGCGGCCGCATCGGACCAGCGCGCGTCGCCGCGTCGGTGGCCCAAGCCCCCAGGCAGATCCCCGCGCTGCTACGGCTCGCCCGCTCGGCCAACCAAGCCCGGCGGGCGCTGTCCGATCGGATCAGCGCAATTCAGACGGCCAACGTCCCCGCTCCTCGCGGGAGGGAACCGGGGGGAGGGGGCGGCAGGTTCTAAACCGCCCTCAGGCCCCGCCGATCGCCCGGACGATCTTGCCAGTGCCGCCGCAAGCCGGGCACTCGCCTGACTTGACCTTGCCCGTGCCGTTGCACTCCGGGCACACGTCCTCGCCGGTCCCGGGTGTGCCGGGGGGCGCCTCGTCTCCGGGATTGGTGGGGCCGGGGTTCATGCGCGCTTTCTCGTCGGCCATGGCGTGAGTCCCTTGCTCGGTCCAGGCCCATGAACGTGCGGCCGACGCGCTGGTTTTCGGTGCTGGCGGCGCCTCTTGCGAACCCGGCCCGCGCATCCCACCTCCTTGCCTGCCAAGGTGCCGCGGACGGGCCTTGGCGGATGCTTCGCTCTGGCACAGAGGGGGCCAATGACCACGCGCTTGTTTACCTCGCCGATGTTCCTCGGCTTCGATCACCTCGAACAGATGCTCGAACGCGCGTCGAAGACCTCGGCCGACGGCTATCCGCCGTACAACATCGAGCAGATCAGCCCGACCGGGCTGCGCATCACGCTCGCTGTTGCCGGCTTTTCGATGGACGACTTGCAGATCACACAGGAAGACAATCAGCTTGTGATCCGGGGTCGGCAGTCGGACGATGGGCAAGGCCGTGTGTTCCTGCATCGCGGGATCGCGGCGCGGCAGTTCCAGCGGGCCTTCGTGCTGGCGGAAGGGATCGAGGTCAAGGGCGCCTGGCTCGACAACGGGCTGCTCAACATCGACTTGGCCCGCCCGCAGCCGGAGCCTCGCGTCAAGACGATCTCGATCGGGCGCAAGACGGCGGAGGCAGGCAAGGAGACTCGCCTTGTCACAGGCGAGGCTCAGCCGGAGTGAGTACGCCCACACCATGCGATGCCGGGGCCGCGATGCGGGCCGGTGCGAGGAGAGTGAGATGAATACGAACGTAAACGATCCGGGCGAGGCCGCCGGCACGATGGGCGCCAAATTCGATATCCGCCACCTGTCGGAAGCGCAGCTTGCGAAGCTCGGCTTGCAGCAGATCGCGTACATCCGGCCCACGGTGGTCAACGGCGAGAAGGGGTACGCGATTCACGCCGCCGATGGCACGCCAATGGCCATCGCAGGTGATCGCGACGTGGCCATCGCCGCGGTCCTCCAGCATGAGATGGTGCCCGCGCTAGTGCAGTAGCGGCTCGCCTCTGACCAGAACTGCGCGCTCTGCGGGCGGAGCAAGGATAAGGATAGGGCCAGCCCTACGAGGCCATGCCCGGCCAGTCCGGTCCCCCTCGCAGCATTTCGGCGATATCCCGGCCGGGGCGGGGCGTGCTGAACAAGTAACCTTGCCCCTCCGGCACCCCTTCGTTCGTGAGCATCGCCAACTGCTCCGCCGTCTCGATCCCCTCCGCCGTGGCCGCCAGGCGGAGCGTGGCGCAAAGTCCCGCGACCGCGCGCACGATCGCCGCGCAGTCCGCCCGCGTGCCAAGACCAGCGACGAAGGACCGATCGATCTTCACCCGGTCGAACGGGAACCGGACCAGGGAGCCGAGGGAGGAATAGCCGGTCCCGAAGTCATCGAGCGCGAGCGAGACGCCCATCGACTTGAGCTGGCGCAACGCCGTGACTGTCTCCTCCGTGTCGTCGATCACAACCGACTCGGTGACTTCAAGCTCCAGCCGCTTCGGGCTGAGGCCGGACAGGTCCAGCGCCGCCCGAACCTCCTCCATGAATCCGTGGAACCGGAGCTGCGCGGGGGAGATGTTCACCGCCACCTTCAGGTGCTCCGGCCAGCGTGCTGCCTCGGCGCAGGCGTGGCGCAGAACCCATGCGCCCAACGGCCCGATCAGGCCGCTCTCCTCGGCGGCGTGTACGAACGTGCTGGGGCTGACCAGTCCGCGCGTGGGATGGCGCCAGCGCAACAGGGCTTCACACCCGGCGAAGCGCCGCGCGCGGAGATCCACGAGGGGCTGGAAGAAAAGCTCGAACTCCTCGCCCGCGATGGCGCGGCGCAGCTCCGCGTCGAGCCGTCTCCGTGCCTGCGCCTCTCTCTCAAGGCCCGGCTCGAATTCCTGCCATGTGCCGGGCGCGGCGCGCTTGGCCCGCCGCAGCGCAAGTTCGGCGGCCCCAAGCACCGCGGCGGGATCGGCCCCGTCGCGCGGTGCCACCGCGATGACGATGCTGGCGGCTATCGCGATCCGCCGCCCGCCCTCCAGCTCGAACGGCCGGCTGAGCCGCTGCGTGACGCGGCGCGCGAGCGCGCGGGCGCCCACGGGCTGGCGGCGGGAGATCTGGATGATCGCGAACTCGTCTCCCCCGAACCGGGCCACGGTGTCCTCGCCGCGCACGCAGGCGTCGAGCCGGGCCGCGATCTGCTTGAGCAGCGCATCGCCCGCGGCGTGGCCGAATGACTCGTTGATCTCCTTGAAGCGATCGAGATTGAGGGACAGCACGCCGAACCGGAGTTGGGACGAGAATGCCTCCTCCAGCCGGCTGTGGAACAGCGCGCGGTTCGCGAGTCCCGTCAGCGAGTCGTGCCGCGCCATGTGCGCGATCCGCGCCTCGGCCCGCCGCCGCTCGGTGATGTCGCGCAGCACGGACAGGATCAGCTCCTCGCCCTCCACCCGCAGCAATTCGGCAGATACGGACAGATCGATCGTCTCGCCCGACGGCACCCTCATGCTATGCAGCATGTCGCGCACCCGGCCATTGCGGCGCAGCGCCGCGACCAAGCTCTCGCGGCCGGCTGGGCTGCCGCTCCAGAACTGCATCTCAATGGTCGTGCGCCCGATCACCGATGCCCGCGTGCCGCCAAAGGTCCGCAGGAACGCCTCGTTCACATCGATCAGCTTCCCATCGGCGAGGGTGTTGAGCATGATGATGTCCGGGCTGTTGCGGAAGATGGTCGCGAACAGCCGCTCCGACCGGCGCAGCGCCTCCTCGGCGCGCTTGCGCCCGGTCACGTCATGGTATGCGCCCATGAGCGCCGGCGTGCCGTTCCACATGATTTGGCTCGCCAGGCATTCGACCCAGATCACCTCGCCACCCGGGCGGAGCAACCGGAACTCGTAGCGCGAGGAGCTCTCCTCGCCGCGAAGGCGGGCGGCGATGCGTTCGCGGATCAGGGCACGGTCCGCCGGATGCACGTTGCGGCCGATGGTGTGCCGGGCGAGTGCCTCGGCGGGCGTGCCGTATCCGTTCAGCCGCGCGAACGCCTGGTTGGCATAGAGCAGCCGGCCGTCGCGATGCACCAGGATGGCGTTGAGCGACTTGTCGAGTATCTCAACCGCTTGGCGGGTATCGATGCCGGCCGACCCCGCCGGCACGAGAACGGCCGGGGAAACCAGAGAGATGCCATTTTCGGCAATAGCAAGATCAGTGGGCTGATCGAGCCTCATGGCGCCTACCTTGAATACGGCCGATGGGCACAGGGCGCCCTTGGGCTTCGCGTCGGCTTAGCTCACCCCAAAATGGTAATTTAAGCGTGAATGCCGCCCCTCACAGGGGCGGCGGAACACCCGCCGCTTGCAGCGCCGCCGCCTGACGCCGGGCCAGATCCGCCTCGTCGAAGTCGGCGATCAAATCCCGGAACAGCCGGCTCCAGTTCAGCTCCGCGCCCAGGCGGAGGAACACCCCGCCGAGCCCGATCGCCGAGCGGTCCATCAGCACGAACTCGCGCGGCGGGCGCACCCCGCCGGTGCGCTTCAGTCCGGCATGAACCCGCTCGGCGATCTCGCGGCCATATTGCGGGTCATTGGTTTCCTGGATGCGGCGAACGCGGTCCTGGATCAGCGGCTCGTACAGGAACTGCGCCCACATGTTGAGCACCTGCATCTTCTCGCGCGAGAGATTGGTGAAGCCCCAGCTCTCATAGGCGTGGTGCGCCTTGTCGTCGTCGCCGTCGCGCACGGCCTCGTAAAGGTCGATCACGCCGCGCACGAAATGCGGCTTGAAGACGCGGATCGCGCCGTAATCGAGCAGATTGACCGAACCATCCGGCCGCACCTGGTAATTCCCGAGATGCGGGTCGCCATGGATCACGCCGTACCGATAGAACGGCACGTACCATGCGCGGAACAGCGCCTCCGCGATCTGGTTGCGCTCTTCCTGCGGCGGATTCTCCCGCAGCCGCGCCATCAGCGCCCGGCCGTCGAGCCAGGTCATGGTCAGGAGCCGCTTGGTCGAGTAGCCGGCGATCGGCGTCGGGACATGCACCTCGGGGACGTCGCGCAGCATGATCCCGTACAGGCGCATCTGCGCCGCTTCGCGTTCGTAGTCCAGCTCCTCGCGCAGCCGCTCGGCGAGCTCCTTGTAGATTTCCTCGTTCTGGATGGCGCTGTCCATGCGGTGATAGATCGCCATCGCCAGGCGAAGCTGCCGGAGGTCGGCCTCGACGGTGCTCGCCATCTCCGGGTATTGCAGCTTGCAGGCGACATCGGTGCCGTCCGGAAGGCGCGCGCGGTGGACCTGTCCGAGGCTGGCCGCCGCCGCCGCCTCGCGCGAAAACCAAGTGAAGCGCTTTTCCCAATTCGGGCCAAGCTCGCCCGCCATCCGCCGGCGCACGAAGTTCCAGCCCATCGGCGGCGCGTTGGCCTGCAACTGCGCCAGCTCGCCCGCGTACTCCGCCGGCAGCGCGTCCGGAACCGTGGACAGGAATTGCGCGACCTTCATCAGCGGGCCTTTCAGCCCGCCCAGGATCGCGCGCAGATCTTCCGCGTGCGCCGCCCGGTCGGTCTTCATGCCGAAGACCCGTTCCCCCGCCACGCGCGCCGCGATGCCGCCAACGGCCCCGGAGGTGCGCGCCATGCGCCGCAGCTCCCCGAGGAAACTCGTGCCTTCGTTCGCCATCAGCGCGCCGCCGCCTCCAGCTCGTCGATGAACCCGGCGATCACATCCAAGCCCCTCTTCCAGAACGCCGGGTTGGAGGCGTCCAGATCGAACGGCGCGAGCAGCTCCCTGTGCCGCTTGGTTCCGCCCGCGCGCAGCATGTCGAGATACTTCGCCTGGAACCCCGGATGGCCGGACTGGAACACCGCGTAGAGCGCGTTCACCAGGCAATCACCGAAAGCGTACGCGTACACATAGAAAGGCGTGTGGATGAAATGCGGGATGTACGCCCAGAACACGTCGTATTCCGGCGTCGATTCAAAGGCCGGCCCAAGGCTTTCCGCCTGCACCTGCTGCCACAGCGCGCCAATGCGCTCGGGCAGCAACTCGCCCCGGCGCCGCTCGTCGTGCAGCAACGTCTCGAACCGGTAGAAGGCGGTCTGGCGAACCACGGTGTTCAGCATGTCCTCGACCTTCGCGGCCAGCATCACCCGCCGCCGGCGCGGATCGCGCTCGGCGTCCAGCAGGGCGCGGAAGGTCAGCATCTCGCCGAACACGCTCGCCGTTTCGGCCAGGGTGAGCGGCGTGCCCGACATCAGATAGCCTTGCTCGCCCGCCAGCACCTGATGCACGCCATGCCCAAGCTCGTGCGCCAAGGTCATCACGTCGCGCGTGCGTCCGTGATAGTTCAGCAGCAGATAGGGGTGCGCCGAGGGCACCGTGGGATGCGCGAACGCGCCGCCCGCCTTGCCCGGTTTCAGGGTCGCGTCGATCCAGGGGCGGCTGAAGAAGCGGCCGCCGATCTCGGCCAGCTCGTTGCTGAACGCGCCATAGGCGCCCAGCACGCGCTCCCGCGCCTCGTCCCACCCGATGCGGCGGTCATCGTCGTCGGGCAGCGGCGCGTTCCGGTCCCAGTGCTGCATCCGCTCGAAGCCGAGCCACTTCGCCTTGAGCGCGTAGTAGCGGTGCGACAGGCGCCCGAAATCGGCCGTCACCGCCGAAACGAGCGCGTCCACAACCTCGTCCTCGACCATGTTGGCGCGGTTGCGCGCGCTCGCCGGGCGCGGATAGTGGCGCCAAGTGTCGATGATCTCCTTGTCCTTGGCGAGCGTGTTGGTGATCAGGGCGAACAGCTTGACATTGCCGCCGAACGCCTGCGCGATGCCATGGAAGGCCGCCTCCCGCGCCCCACGATCCTTGTCCGACAGCAAGTTCAGCGCGGCGTTGACGGTCAATTCCTCGCCGCGCACCGCGACGCGCATTCCGGCCACCGTCTCGTCGAACAGCCGGCTCCAAGCGGCGCGGCCGGTGACTTCCTTCTCGTGCAGCAGCCGCTCAAGCTCATCGGAAAGCTGATGCGGGCGGAACACCCGCAGGTCGCGCAGCCAGGGCGCCCAGCGCGCCGCCGCCGGATCGTCGAGCTTCGCCTCCAGCGCCGCGTCATCCAGGCGGTTCAGCTCCAGGGTGAAGAAGATCAGGTGGCTGCTGATCGCCGTCACGCGTTCCGTGATGGTTTGGTAGAATTGCCCGATCGCCGCATCCGTCGAATCGCTGGCGAACAGCAACTGCGCATAGGAGGCGAGCCGGCCCAGCCGCTCCTCGACACGCTCATACGCCGCGATCGCCGCGCCCAGTTCGCGCGACGAGAGGCGCGCGAGGCGGCCGGCGTGGGCGGCGGCGAAGGCGCGCGCCTCGGCTTCCGCCTGCTCCAGGTCGCGGGCCAGCGCCGGGCTATCAAGGCTGGGATAGAGGTCGGAGAGATCCCAGGCCGGCAACCCTGGCTCGGCGATGGCGTTCGGGGCGGCGGCTTGTCCATCCGGGGCTGACGCTGTGTCGATCTGTCCCATGTCGCGGGGGCGGGCCTCTGCTGTTCTGTGCCATGTTCATGTAAGGAGGCTGTCCCACTGACCAAGGGTGGTCGGTCAAGAAGGGCGGAGGAAGTGCAGACATACAAGGATTGGCCGAACCTGCCGGCCATGATGTTCGCCCTTGCCCGGCGCTGGCCCGACAGGCCGATGCTGCGGGTGTTCCGCGACGGCGCCTGGCGATCCATTCGCTGGGGCGCCTTCGCTCAGTGCGTGGCAGCCTTGGCGCGCGGGCTGCGCGCGGCTGGGGTCGCTCCCGGCGACCGGGTGCTGATCGTCGCGGAGAACCGGCCCGAGTACCCGAT
>DATFDN010000509.1:0-3822 GCA_035252035.1 Acetobacteraceae bacterium
CCACGGCGGCGGCCAGCTCCGCGCGGCGCGGCTCGCGGCCGGCGACATAGGCGTGCCCCACTTCGCCCGTCGCGAGGCGCACGGTGCAGCGCGTGACCGGCATCTCGCCCAGGTTGAACGGAGCCCCGCCCCCGCCGGCGCGGCCGCGCACCATCACCAGCCCGCTCTCCGGCCCGCGCAGAACGGTCCAACTTGGCGCATCCGCGATCCGGGCGAGACCGGCGGCAATCGACTCAGCGTCGGCGCGCGCCAGCACCGCCATCCAGCCGCGCCGTTGCGTGATGTCGGGTTCCGCCCGCACTCGCCAGCCCCTAAGATGTATAGACATCTATACGTGTAGGCGCTAAGGCGTCAAGCAGAGCTTCAGGGAAGATCCGATGACAACGCTCGATCCTGTTCCCAGACAGGAGGGCCTGGCGTTGTGGCGCCAGATCGCGTCCCGGCTGCGAGCGGAGATCGGCGGCGCCTTTCCGCCCGGCGCGCGCTTGCCCTCCGAGGCCGTGCTGGCGCGCCAGTTCGGCGTCAACCGCCACACCTTGCGCCGCGCCCTCGATGAGCTGTCGCGCGGCGGCCTGGTCCGCGTCGAGCACGGACGCGGCGCGTTCGTGCCCGAGGACGTGATGGAGTACGCGGTCGAGCCCCGCACCCGCTTCTCGGAATGGGTGCGCCGGCACAACAAGGAGCCCTCGGGCCAAGTTCTGCGCCTGGTGGAGGAGCCGGCCGGAGCCGCGGCGGCGGCGCTCGGCATTGGCGAGGGCACGGATATCGTCGTGCTCGAACGGCTTGGCCTTGCCGACGGCTGCCCGGTCAGCCTGGGCACGCACCACTTCCCGCCCCGGCTGCGCGGGCTGAGAGAGGCGTTGCGCGAGGGCGGCATCACCGCCGCGCTGCGCGCCGTCGGCGTCGATGACTACCGCCGCCAGGTCACGCGCGTCACGGCGCGGATGCCCACGGCGGCGGAGGCGGACCTGCTCCGGACCCCCCGCTCGCGCCCGCTGCTGGTGACGGAGAACGTCAACGTGGACCGCCACGGCACGGTGGTGGAATTCGGCGTGACGCGCTATCCCACCCCGCGCGTGCAGATCGTGTTCGAGCCGTAGGAGCCGCCATGCGACCGATCAGCCTCATTGGCGGCCGCGTCCTGCTTCCTGGCGGCGAGGCCATCGCCGATCTCCGCCTGGAGGACGGGCGCATCGCCGCGCTGGGCGGCGCGGCGCGCGGCCTGCGGATCAATGCCGCCGGAGTGCTGGTATTGCCCGGCATCGTGGACATTCACGGCGATGCGTTCGAGCGCCAGCTTCAGCCCCGGCCCGGCGTGGACTTCCCGGCACGCCTCGCGCTGCGCGACACCGAGGCGCAATTGCTCGCCAACGGCATCACCACGGCGTTCCATGGCGTGACCCTGTCCTGGGAGCCGGGGCTGCGCGGGATCGAGACCTGGCGCGCGCTGCTCGACGCCTTGGCCGCCGAGTCCTGGATCTGCGACATGCGCGTGCATCTGCGGTGGGAGGCGTACAATCTCGACGCGCTGGATACGGCGCTGGGGGCGATCGCGGACGGGCGGGTGCATCTGCTGGCGTTCAACGATCACACGCCGGCGATCCTGCGGAAGGTGCGTGACCCGGTGGCCGGGGCGAAGTTCAGCGAGCGCGCCGGCATGACGCTGGACGCGTTCCGCGCGCTCGCCGAGCGCATCGCGGCCTATGAATCAGACGTGCCCGCCGCGCTGGAGCGGATCAGCGCCGCCGCGCGCGCCGCCCGCATTCCGATCGCGAGCCACGATGATGCGAGCGTCGCGGCGCGCGACGCCTTCCGCGCGCTGGGCGCGGGCATCTGCGAGTTCCCGATGGCGGAGGAGGTGGCGCGCGCGGCGCGGGACGCGGGCGATGCCGTGGTGATGGGCAGCCCGAACGTGGTGCGCGGCCGCTCGCATCTCGGCTGGGCCTCGGCGGCGCGGATGGCCGTGGGCGGGGTGTGCTCGGTGCTGTCGTCCGATTACTATTACCCGGCGATGGCGCGGGCGGCGCTGAATCTCGCTGGCGTGCTCGGCCTCGCGCGGGCCTGGGCGTTGATCTCCGCCGCCCCGGCCGATGCCGCCGGGCTTGCCGACCGGGGACGTATCCGGGAAGGGCTGCGCGCGGATATCGTCGTGGTAGACCCAGGCGCGTCACGGGTGGTCGCGACGATCGCCGGTGGAGGGCTTGCGTTTCTCTCGGCCGAAGGCGCGGCGCGGTTGTCGAGAAAGGAGATGCCCGCATGAGCGAAGCGATCTCCCACCACCACGCCGATCTCGGCGACGTGCGCCTGCACTACGTCACTGCCGGCGCGGGATTTCCTGTCGTGCTCCTGCATGGCTGGCCACAGAGCTGGTACGGGTGGCGGCATGTGATTCCTCGGCTCGCGGAGACATACCGGGTCATCGCGCCCGATCTGCGCGGGCTTGGCGATTCCTCCCGGCCGCTGGACGGCTACGACAAGAGGACGGTCGGCGACGATGTGTGGCGGCTGGCGCGCGAGCATCTCGGGATCGAGGCGTTCTTCCTGGTCGGCCACGACTGGGGCGGGCCGACCGCCTACGCGATCGCCGCCGCGCACCCGAACGCGGTGCGCAAGCTGGCGATCCTGGACGTGACGATCCCTGGCGATGGCAGCCCCAATATCAGCCAAGGCGGACGGCGCTGGCATCACGCCTTCCACCAAACCCCCGATCTGCCGGAAGCCCTGATCACTGGGCGCGAAGACATCTATCTCGGCTGGTTCTATCACAACTACGGTCGGCACCCGGCCGTGATCCCGGAGGCCGACATCGCCGAATACCTGCGCACCTATCGCCAGCCGGGCGCGCTGCGCGCCGGCTTCGCCTACTACCGCAACATCCCGCGCGACATCGCCGACAACGAGGCGATTGCCCGGCGCGGGAAGCTGGCGATGCCGGTGCTGGCGCTAGGCGGCGACTGCTCCTGGGGGCGGGGGACGGAGGTGCTGGAATCGCTGCGCCTGATGGCGACCGACGTGCGCGGCGGCGTGATCGAGGAATGCGGGCACTTCATGCCGGAGGAGCAGCCCGAGAGGCTGCTGCGGCACTTGCTGGATTTCTTTGCGGACGGGTGAGCTTGCATCCCGTTGGGCATGGAGAGCGTTCATGGAGATCATCGACCTCAGCCGGGAGCTTCATCACCACGCGCAGGTGCATCCGATGCACCCGCCCGCTATCATGGCGACCTAATGTAGTTTCAGGCTGGCTGGAATTGTGGGGCAACCCCTCCCCCCGGCCCCCTCCCGCGAGGGGAGGGGTAGCGGCGGGCCGCTCGGAATGCCCCCCTCCCTTTGCGGGAGGGGTGAAACGGCGCGGCGACACAATCAGCCTGAGAACGCCCTGATACGATCACGACGAGAAGAGGACGCATTATCAACCTGATCCTAACTTACAACCTTCCAACCATCTGGCGACTTGCACCAATTCACGTTGTATATCCGCGTCTGCCCTCGCGGAAGTGTGTTACGATAGCGCATCGCATGGCAGGTCATGTCATTATGCCGATAGATGCGTAGCAGTTCGATCGTGCCATGCGCCTTGGTGTTCGGATTGCTCCAGCTCAGTGACTGGCCCGCCCGTGGATGGGGTCCGTCGTTCAGCTCGTTCGTCCCGTTGATCAGATATTGTCGGTCTTGCTCGGTGAGCTTCGGACCGAAGCGGCTGGACCAAAACGGGTTGACTTGCGCCCATCCAGCCAGGAAAGGGCCACCCGCGAGGAAGATCAACGTAACCGCGCCAAATGCTTTGGCCAGCGTCATTCCTTGCCTCCCGTCGAGCGTTTCCCT
>DATFDN010000510.1:0-2220 GCA_035252035.1 Acetobacteraceae bacterium
GCAAGCCGACCCGGCGATCCGGCGCGCGGCGCGGCTCGGCGATGCCTGGCTGATCGTGCCGTCGGCGAGCCTGCCCGAGGTCGCCGCGCAGATGCGCGCCTACCGCGCGGCGCTCGCCGAGCACGGCCGCCACCCGAGCTGCTTCCCGATCGAGCGCGAATGCTATGTCGGCGCGACGCATAAAGGGGCGCTCGAAGAGTGTCGCGGCCCGCTCGAGTACAAATACGCCGCTTACGCGACCTGGGGATTGCGCGGCGCGGCGCGGATGCCGTTCGAGGATTTCGCGCGGGAACGCTTCATCATCGGCGACAAGGCGTCCGTGCGCGAGCAGGTGGCGCAGTACCGCGAGGCGCTGGGGGTGGACCACTTCATCATGCGCGTGCAATGGCCTGGCCTGCCGCAAGACAAGGCGCTGGCCTCGATCCGCGGGCTCGGCGAGTTGTTCGGCTGAGGGAGGAAGGACCATGCGGCTCGGCGCGCTGATCCCGCAGAACGATATCGGCGGCTCCCCGGCGGCGATGAAGGAGTTCGCCCTTGCCGCCGAGGAAGCGGGATACGACTACCTGGAGGCGGCGGACCATGTGCTCGGCGTCAACGCCAGTCGCCCCAACTGGGGCAACCTGAACACCTCCGCCGACTGGTTCCACGATCCCTTCGTGCTGTTCGGCTTCCTGACCCCGATCACCAGACTCGGCTTCGCGACCGGCGTGCTGATCCTGGCCCAGCGCCAGACCGTGCTGGTCGCCAAGCAGGCGGCGTGCCTCGACGTGCTGTGCGAGGGACGGTTTCGCCTCGGCGTCGGCATTGGCTGGAACGAGGTGGAGTTCGTCGGGCTGAACGAGAACTTCCACGATCGCGGCCGCCGGTCGGAAGAGCAGGTCGCGGTCATGCGCGCCCTGTGGGCGGACCAGCATGTCACGTTCCAGGGCCGCTGGCATCACATCGAGGACGCCGGCATCAACCCGCGCCCCGCCAGCGGGCGCGTGCCCCTCTGGTTCGGCGGCCATCACGACAACACGCTGCGCCGCATCGCCAAATGGGGCGACGGATGGATGATGCTGGCCCTGCCGGCGGGGCCGGAAGCGACAGCCGCGTTCGACACGCTGCGCCGCTATGCCGAGCAGGAAGGGCGCGATCCGTCCAGCATAGGGATCGAGGTCTGGACCTCCACGGCGCAAGGCGCCGGCGAGCATGAGTGGCGCGAGGAGTTCCGGTTCTGGAAGGCGGCCGGGGTCACGCATGTCACGCTGGCGAGCACGCATGGAAGGGGCATCCACAAACGCATCCCCGGCCGCGCGATGGCCGACCACCTGGACGCGATCCGGCGCTATCGTGCAGCGGTGGGCGACCTCCTGTAGTGTTCGCGCGTCGTCTCTCCCCAGCCCTCCCTGGAGGATGTCATGCGGCCCGAGACAGTGTTTCTGTTCGACCTTGACGGCACGCTGGTGGACAGCGTCTATCAGCACGTCCTCGCCTGGAAGGATGCGCTGGATGCGGAGGGCATCCCGCTCTCGGTCTGGCGCATCCACCGCAAGATCGGCATGAGCGGCGGGCTGTTCATGAACCAGTTGCTGCGCGAGACGGGGCTTGAGATCAGCGTCGAGCGCCTGGACCGGCTGCGGCGCCTGCACGCCGAGGCCTACCAGCGGCACGTCGCCACCGTCAGGCCCTTGCCCGGCGCGCGCGCGTTGCTGGCCGCGCTGACCGAGGCGGGCATCGCCTGGGCCATCGCCACGAGCGGGCGCATGGAGACCGCGGCTGCGAACCTGGCCGCCCTTGGCGTCGATCCGGGCGAAACGGCGGTCGTCACCCGCGACCAGGTCAAGTACGCCAAACCAGATCCCGATCTCTTCCTGGCCGCGGCGGAGCGGCTTGGCGCCCCCATCGAGACCGCGGTGGTGGTGGGCGACAGCATCTGGGACATGCTGGCGGCCCGGCGCTGCCGGGCGCTCGGGGTCGGTCTTCTCTCAGGCGGGTACGGGCTTGAGGAGCTGGAGCGCGCCGGAGCGGCGCGGGTGTACGAGGATCCGGCGGACATGCTGACCCATCTCGATGAGGTCGGCGGCCGGCGCTGATTGAAAGCAGGTGCGAGCCCCCTCCCCCGGCCCCCTCCCGCAAGGGGAGGGGGAGAAGAATTCCCCTCTCCTTGCGGGAGGAGTTAGGGGAGGGGTGAAACCGCTCTAAGCCGCACGGCGCGCGGACAGGGCCGCCGGAAGCGCG
>DATFDN010000511.1:0-9375 GCA_035252035.1 Acetobacteraceae bacterium
CGCCGCGTCCGGGGTGGGCCGGACGATCAGCAACGATGCCGCCGCCATCAACTACCCAACCGTCGATTCATTCTTTGCCAACAGCAGTGGGATCGAAGTGCCGATTGTAGCGAACAATCATCCTGGGATGGAGCGCCTGACCCATCCTTTTGCGCAAAGCGCGTTGTTCACGGGTTCCGGAGACGTGCGGATCACGCGTCTGATCGGCTCCGGTGTGTTCACGACGGCCGGCGACCGGCTAGGCACGATCCGGGATGTTCTTCTCGCCCCTGGCAGCGAACCCCAAGTCATCCTTGAAGCCGACGGGCGCAAGGTCGAGGTGCCCTGGAGCAAGATGGTGTTCTCCCTGCCGGGCAGGGAACTGCATGGCGATGTGGTGCTGCCCGGCGCCACGCAGCACGTGCTTGAGCAGTTGCCGGAATTCCGCCCACAGGACCAAAGTGGGAATGGTTGACGGTTCCGGCCCGAGCCGCCGGGGATCAGGCGCTTGAGAGCTGGCCCAGGATCGCCTCGGCCTTGCTGACTTCGAAGCCGCCAGGCTGCTCGACATTGAGATGCGTGACCTTGCCATCGACAGCGACCAACGCGAAGCGCTGGCTGCGCACGCCCATGCCACGTGCGGTGAGGTCAAGCTCCAGCCCCAAGGCCTTTATGAGGGCGCCTGAACCATCCCCCAACATCACGATCTTCCCGTCCACGCCCTGGTCCTTGGCCCAGGCACTCATCACGAAAACGTCATTGACAGCGACGCAGGCGATTGTGTCCACGCCTTTCGCGGCGAATTTCTCAGCGTGCTGGACGAAGCCTGGCAGGTGCCGGACGCTGCATGTCGGGGTAAATGCTCCGGGAACCCCGAATAGGACCACGGTCTTGCCCTTGAAGATCTCGTCCGTGGAGGTCTCCTTGGGTCCATCGGGCGTGGCCATCATGATTTTCATGGATGGAATTGTGTCGCCGACCTTGATCGTCATTTGTTCCTACCCCCTTTGATGGAGTGAGGTGCTCGTTTAGCCTTCTGGGATTAGGCCTGTCACCCGGCTTGCAGCCCCTGGTGGTGCGCCTAGATTGAACGTCATGGTACGCGAATCGATCTCGCCCGATCCATTCCTCACAGGGCAGCTCCTGGTGGCGATGCCCAACCTGAGCGATTCTCCCTTTGCGCAGAGCGTGATCTACGTGTGCGCGCACACACCAGACGGGGCGATGGGCCTGGTTGTCAATCGCCCCTTGGTCCGGCCGAGTTTTGACGAGCTGTTGCAGCAACTCGACATTACTCCGGCGCCCCCGGCGCGGCGCATCCGCTTGTGCATGGGCGGACCGGTCGATAATGCGCGCGGCTTCGTTCTGCACACAACCGATTGGACCGGCGAGGGAAGCTTGCATGTCACTGACGACCTCGCCCTGACAGCGAGTCTGGACGTGCTGAAGGCGATCGCCGAGGGTGGCGGCCCGAAGGAGGGAGTGCTGGCCTTGGGTTACGCCGGCTGGGGGCCGGGCCAGCTCGATGCCGAAATCCAGCAGAATGCGTGGCTGTCCGTGCCGGCTGTCCGATCGCTGGTCTTCAACGAAGAGGCGGACACGACGTGGCGGCGGGCCCTCGGCCTGCTGCGTATCGATCCCTTGCTCCTGTCGGAGACCGCAGGGCACGCTTGAGGATGTGACGCGTCCCTTCCTCCTTAAGCCCCCTCCCGCGAAGGGAGTAGAATGAGACCCTCCTCTGCGGGAGGGGTGAAGCGGCACGAGACCGCTTAAGCCCTCCTTAACCGCACGGCGCTTTATTCTCGGAGCCAACGCGCCGAGGAATGGATGGAAGCTGGGTTCGCGCCCGCCCTGCCGCCGGGCAGCGCCGCACGACGGCGGGACTGAGCCGCCGTGCTGTTCAACTCCTATGTGTTCATTTTCTGCTTCTTGCCGGTGGTCTTGGCCGGTTTCGCCGCGCTTGCCCGGTTTTCGCGCCGTTCGGCCGCCGCGCTATGGCTCGTGGTGGCCTCCTTCGCTTTCTACGGATGGTGGAATCCAGCCTTCGTGCCGCTCCTCGCAGGCTCGATCGCGTTCAACTACACCCTGGCCTGGCTGATCGGCCGAGCTGACTTCCGGCCGCGCCTCCAATCCACGCTTCTCGTCTTCGGCATTGGCTGCGACCTCGCGGCTCTGATCTACTATAAATACTTGGCGTCCGTCCTGGGCTTCCTCCGGCTGCATGGGTGGACCGATTACACGCTGGGCGATCCGGCGCTGCCGCTCGGGATCAGCTTCTTCACCTTCACCCAGATTGGTTTCCTGCTGGACGTGCGCCACGGCGCGGTCCAGGAGAAGGGTCTGACGAGCTATCTCCTGTTCGTCACCTTCTTTCCGCACCTGATCGCCGGACCGGTGCTGCATCACCGCGAGATGATGCCGCAATTCGCCGCCTCCCGGACCTACCGGCTCTCGGATGAGAACATCTTGATCGGGCTGACCATCTTCTCGATCGGTCTGGCCAAGAAAATGCTTGCCGACCAGCTCTCCGCCATAGCCGCGCCTGGCTTCTCCAGCGCCGAGCCGCTGGCGCTGCTGCCCGCGTGGCAGGCGGCGCTGGGTTATTCGTTGCAACTCTACTTCGATTTCTCCGGCTATTCGGACATGGCGATCGGGATCGCCCGCCTGTTCAACATCCGGTTCCCGGCGAACTTCAACTCGCCTTATAAGGCGCAAAGCGTCATCGAGTATTGGCAGCGTTGGCATATGACGCTGACGCGCTATCTCACGCTTTATCTGTACAACCCGATTTCGCTGCGCATCGCCCGAGGCCGCGCGGCGCGCGGCCTGACGCTTGGCCGGCGGCCCTCCTTCGGCGGGTTCGCGGCGACAGTGCTTCTGCCGACCTTCATCACCATGACCCTGGCCGGGGCGTGGCACGGAAGCGGGCTAACCTTCCTCGTCTTCGGGTTGCTCCACGCGACCTACCTCTCGATCAATCATGCCTGGCGGATGTTTCGGCCAGCTTCATGGAAGCCCTCTCGCAGCGCGGCCGGGGTGGTCCGGCGCGTCGCGCTCACCTATGCCTGCGTCCTGGCGGGCGCGGTCGTCTTCCGGGCCGAGACGCTTGCCGACGCAGGCGGGATTCTCGCCGCCATGCTTGGGCTGAACGGGGTCGCGCCGGCCGCTTCGATGCACGAGCACGCGCTGACCATCGCCCGAGACTGGGCGCTGATCGCGCTTGCCGCCGGAATTGCGTTCGGCACGCCGAACACCCAGCAGATCATGCGCGACTTCGCTCCTGTGCTGAACACGGTCGCGGGAAGCGGGTGGGCGTGGCGGCCGAGCGTGGGTTGGGCGCTGGCCTTCGGCTGCCTGGGCGCGCTCGGCCTGTTGGCCGTCGGCGGGTCGGCCGAGTTCCTGTACTTCCAGTTCTAAACCTATGACGCGCCGCCTGTCGCCCCGCGCCTATCTCGCGATTGCCGCGCTGGCGGGGGGGTGCGTGCTCGCCCTTGCCTGGACGTGGGTGGCGCTCATGCCGCTCGCCTTCTTCGACCCCGAATACGCCGCCTGGGCCGCGAAGATGGACATGCTCGCGCGCTGCGACCTCGGCGAGGTGATGGTGGTGGGCGATTCGCGCGCGGCGGCCGGCATCGTGCCGGCGCTGATGCCGCGCGCGACGAGCAACCTCGCCATGGGCGGGGGCAAGGCGATCGAGGCGCTGAGCGTGGTCCGTCGTGCGCTCGCCTGCCCCAATCCGCCGCGCCGCGTCGTGATCTCGCTCAGCCCGGCCCAATTCACCCGCCCCGATTTGTTTTGGGAGCGTACGGTGCGCTACGGCCTCTTGAGCGCGAGCGAACTCGCCGAGCTGGAGCGCACCTCACGCGACGCGGGCGACTGGTCGGTCTTCGAGGACGGCCATGGCGACGGACTGACCGGGAAAGTGCGGGCGGCGCTCTATGAGATACGCTTCCCGGCGCTGTACTTCGGCAGCCTGACCAAAGGCGGCGTTTTTCTGCGCCTTCGCGGCAATCGCCGGGCCTTGGCCGCGGGCCTGCTCTCGCGCGGACAGTATTTCTTCGGCACGGAACCAGGCTGCGATGCGGTGGCAGTGGAGGGCCATCTCCCAGCCTTCCGGCCGCTGCCGGTCCTGGACCGGTACTTCGACCGCCTGCTCGCGCTGCTCGCGGCGCGTCATGTGCGAACCGAGTTCGTGGCGATTCCCATCAACCAGGAAACCTGGCGCGCGACGCAACCCGCGATGCGCTCCACGTTCGCCTCCTACCTCCATGCCTACGAGGTCAAATATCCGAATTTCCGCATCGTCGGTCCGGTGCTCCTCTCCTGGCCGGACCGATTTTTCGGCGACGCCTTCTCGCACCTCAACCCGGCTGGGGCGCGGCTTCTCAGCGCCCGCCTCGCCGCCTGCCTGGACGGCGTGCCCGGCGCCTGCGCCCTCGACTGGACGGCGGTGGCCGCGCAGACTGCGCCCCGCAGCAAGGAGCAGGACGCATGGCCGTGGTTCCCACCCAGCAGATTCCCGGCGTCTATCACCGCCGCATCGGCGACATCGTCGTCACCGCCCTGAGCGACGGCTTCCTCGATGGCACGGTGGAGGTGCTTCAGAACATCACGCCGGACGAGGCGCGACGGATGTTGGCCGATGCGTTCCGGCCGGGCCGGCGCACATCGGTCAATTGCTTCGCGATCCACACGGCGGGGCGGCTCGCGCTGGTCGATACGGGCTCGGGCGACTACCTGGCGCCCACCGTGGGCAAGTTGCAACGCAACTTGGCGGCGGCGGGAATCGACCCGGCCGCGGTCGAGGCGATCCTGCTCACCCACATGCACCCCGACCACTCCGCCGGGCTGACCGATCCCGCGAGCGGCAAGCGCCTGTTCCCCAACGCCGAGGTCGTGGTCCACGAGAACGAGCCGCGCCATTGGGACGATGACGCGGCCATGGCCCGCGCGTCGGAGCGGGAGCGGATGCTCTATTTCCAATGCGCGCGCGAGCAAATCGCTCCCTACCGCGACCGGCTGCGCCCGTTCAACGCGGGGCGTGAGGTGTTTCCAGGTGTCACCTCGGTTCCCCTCAATGGCCACACACCCGGCCACAGCGGCTACATGGTCCAGTCAGGCGACGAGGCATTGCTGATCTGGGGCGACATCATTCATGTGCCCGAGATCCAGGTGCCCCGCCCGGAGGTGACGATCGAATTCGACACCGACCCGCAGGCCGCGGCAGAAGCGCGACGCCGGACCTTTGCGCGGGTGGCCACGGACCGGCTGCTGATAGCGGGTATGCACGTCCACTTCCCCGGATTCGCGCATGTCGTCCGGCATGGGGACGGGTACGCGCTCCTGCCCGAGCCGTGGGTGCAGGCGTTCTGAGCCTCAGCTCACCTGAACGTCCTCCCAGAACCCGAAGCGCCCGCCGACACGCGCCATTGCTGGGCGCGGCGCCTCGTAGCACCAGGCCGCGCGCTCGTGGCGGAATCCGTCAATGACGACGTCATAGAATTGCACGCCATGCGGGCACGCGCGATCCGAGTCCGTTTTCGGGGATTTCTGGAGCCATTCCATCCGGACCGCGCCGGGCGGGAAATACTCGTAGCCGCCGCATTCCACCACGTCCTCGCTCTCGGCAATGACGTGGCCGTTCAGGGTTGCCTTCATCCTCGCCTCCTCCGTTAGTCTGGCAGCAGCTCGATCGCATCGCCGATCGCGAACCGCCCGCCTTCGATCACCTCCGCATAGACGCCCAGATCGCCGTGGCCGTACAAGGCGCGCAGTTCCGCCACGGGCTGGGCATCACGCTCGGCCGTAATTGGGTTGACCTCGGTCGCTGGGCAACGCGGGATGCGCTTGATGACGCGCAGCCGGGCGCCGCCAAGCTGGATCTGCCGGCCGACCCATTCGAGCTCGGCCCAGGGCGCGGCGCCGCTGAACCAGACATTGGCGCGAAACCGCCGCCGGTGCCGCCGCGCCTCGACCCGCGTCTCGTAGTCGCGCACGCTCGCCAGCCCAATGAGGCTGACCACCGGCTGGCGGGAATCCCCGAAGACATGACCTTTTACGTAATGGAAGCGCGGCGTTCCACGGACTTCCTCGCCCAGGAAGCCGGTGAGGAAGGCTCCAACCTCCGCGCGGCCGTTCTCGGTGAGCGCGTTCGCGCTCAGTCCGGCGCCGTCCGGGGCGCGGAGGGTGAGTACGCCGCTGCGGGGCTCGAAGAACGCCCGCAGCTTGGCTATCCGCGCGTTCTCCATCTGGCACATGAAGTTCTGCTTGGGCCGCCAGTCCGGCCGGTCCGGGTCGAAGCCGGCGTCGCCTTGCGCCAGAGCGAAGGCGCGGTCCCAGGGAATGGCACCCCCTGCTTCGACCTCGGCCACCTCCAAGGCTTCGGCCGACAGGCCTTTCACAGGATAGCGATACAGGTATTCGATGCGCATAGGGCTGCCCTCTTGCGGCGCAGTGTGCCCTTTCCCACCTCAGCGAACAAAGGTCCACCGTCCGTTGCCTCCTAGAGGGACGAGACAAGGTTGGTCGCCTGACACATAGGGACATGCCAATGGACATTGAGAAGTTTACCGAACGTGCGCGCGGCTTCCTGCAAGCCGCATCGACCATCGCGATTCGCGAGTACCATCAGCGCATTACGCCCGAGCACCTTCTGAAGGCGCTGCTGGATGACGAGGAAGGAGCGGCTGCGGGCCTGATCCGGGCCGCGGGGGGTGATCCCAAGGCGGCGCTGGCCGCCGTGGAGGGTGAGCTTGCCCGGATCGCGAAGGTGCAGGGCTCGGGTGCCGGCCAGCCGCAGTTCACGCCGGAGATCGTCCGGGTTCTGGACGCCGCGCAGCAGGCGGCGACGAAGGCCGGGGACGAGTACGTGGCGCAGGACCGCCTCTTGGTGGCGCTCGCCGCTTCCGATACGCCGGCCGCTCGCGCGCTGCGCGCCGCCGGTGCGACACCGCAGGCGCTGGAGAAGGCGGTTGCCGAGATCCGCAAGGGCCGGCGCGTCACCAGCCAGAACGCGGAGGCCAGTTTCGACGCCCTGAAGAAATACGCTCGCGACATCACCGCGCTGGCCCGTGAAGGCAAGCTCGACCCGGTGATCGGGCGCGAGGAGGAAATCCGCCGCACCATCCAGGTGCTGGCGCGGCGCACCAAGAACAACCCGGTGCTGATCGGCGAGCCTGGCGTCGGCAAGACCGCCATCGTCGAGGGCCTGGCGCTCCGTATCGCCAACGGCGACGTGCCGGAGGCGCTCAAGGGCAAGCGCCTGCTCGCGCTTGATCTTGGCGCGATGGTCGCCGGCGCGAAATATCGCGGTGAGTTCGAGGAACGGCTGAAGGCCGTGCTGAAGGAGATCGAGTCCGCCGAGGGCGAGATCATCCTGTTCATCGACGAGATGCACACGCTGATTGGCGCCGGCCGCGCCGATGGCGCCATGGATGCGTCCAACCTGCTGAAGCCGGAGCTTGCGCGCGGCACGCTGCACTGCATCGGCGCGACGACGCTCGACGAGTACCGCAAGCATGTGGAGAAGGACGCGGCGTTGGCGCGGCGCTTCCAGCCGGTGTTCGTGGGCGAGCCCTCGGTCGAGGACACGATCAGCATTCTGCGCGGCATCAAGGAGAAGTACGAGACCCATCATGGGGTGCGGATCACCGATGGCGCGCTGGTGGCCGCCGCGACGCTGTCGAACCGCTACATCACCGACCGCTTCCTGCCTGACAAGGCCATCGACCTCATGGACGAGGCGGCGAGCCGGCTCAGGATGCAGGTGGACAGCAAGCCCGAGGAATTGGACGAGCTGGACCGGCGCGTGATCCAGTTGAAGATCGAGCGCGAGGCGCTGCGCAAGGAAAACGATTCGGCGTCGCGCGACCGGCTTGGCCGGCTGGAGAAGGATTTGGCCGAGCTTGAGGAGAAATCGAACGCGCTGACCGCCGAGTGGCAGGCGGAGAAGTCCAAGGTCGCCGATACCAAGAAGCTCAAGGAGCAGCTTGACCAGGCCCGCAGCGAGGTGGAGGTGGCGCAGCGGCGCGGCGATCTGGGGCGAGCGTCGGAGCTCCTGTACGGCGTCATCCCCGGCATCGAGAAACAGCTTGCCCAGTCCTCTGATGGGCGGCTGGTCAACGAGGCCGTGGACGAGGAGCAGATCGCTGCTGTCGTCTCGCGCTGGACCGGCATTCCGGTCGATAAGATGCTGGAGGGCGAGCGCGCCAAGCTGCTGCGGATGGAGCAGGAGCTTGAGAAGCGCGTGGTTGGCCAGGACGAGGCGTTGCGGGCGGTGGCCAACGCAGTCCGCCGGGCGCGCGCCGGGCTGCAAGACCCGAACCGGCCGATCGGCAGCTTCCTGTTCCTCGGCCCCACTGGCGTCGGCAAGACCGAGACCTGCAAGGCGCTCGCCGAGTTCCTGTTCGACGACGAGCGGGCGATGGTGCGCATCGACATGAGCGAGTTCATGGAGAAGCACTCCGTCTCGCGCCTGATCGGCGCTCCACCGGGCTATGTCGGCTATGACGAAGGCGGCGTGCTGACCGAGGCGGTGCGCCGGCGGCCATACCAGGTGATCTTGTTCGACGAGGTGGAGAAGGCGCACGAGGATGTCTTCAACGTCCTGCTGCAAGTGCTCGACGATGGGCGTTTGACGGACGGGCAGGGGCGCACCGTTGACTTCCGGAACACGATCATCGTGCTGACCTCCAATCTCGGCAGCGAGATTCTGGCGGCCCAGCCCGAGGGCGAGTCGGTGACGATGGTGCAGGGCCAGGTGATGCGCATTGTGCGCAATCACTTCCGGCCCGAGTTCCTGAACCGGCTGGACGAGATTATCCTGTTCCGCCGCTTGCAGCGCGCCGACATGGCGGCGATCGTGCAGATCCAGCTCGATCGGCTGCGCCGGCTGTTGGCGGACCGCAAGATCACGCTGGAGCTCGATCGGTCGGCCCTGGAGTGGCTCGCCGAGGAGGGATACGACTCTGTCTACGGCGCGCGGCCTTTGAAGCGCGTGATCCAGCGCAGCCTGCAGAATCCGCTCGCCCAGCTCATTCTCGAGGGCGCGGTGACGGAAGGCGACACGGTGACGGTGTCTGGCGGGCCGCAAGGCTTGTCGATCAACGGGCGCCTGGCCGAGGCCGCCTGACGATGGCCCGGTCCGGGAATCTCTGTTCCCGGACCGGAGGCTTCATCGAAAAGAGGATGACAGGACGTTGACAGTCCGATCGAGGGAGCCTAGATAGCGGCTCCCGGCGCGGATCACCG
Source organism: Acetobacteraceae bacterium (assembly GCA_035252035.1). Classification (GTDB taxonomy): domain Bacteria; phylum Pseudomonadota; class Alphaproteobacteria; order Acetobacterales; family Acetobacteraceae; genus DATFDN01. The sequence goes on from DATFDN010000511.1 coordinate 9,229, forward strand.
ATCCCGCCTCGTTCGTTGACAGTTTTATCGGGTATGGAAGGGATACGTTGGTGGCGCCCTGTGGGGCTGGTCCGCGCGGGTGCGCGGCTGGCCTGGCGTGGTGCCGTTTTCCCGGGCGGGGGGCTTTCGGGCCTGTCCGCGGGGGCG
>DATFDN010000512.1:0-7984 GCA_035252035.1 Acetobacteraceae bacterium
TTTGTTGCGCATCCATGGCACGAGAGCAAGAGAAATCATGTGCTTCGGAGACGGCCAGAAACATTGGGAAGCGATCGTGGACGGGATGACCTGGTAATTCGTAATCAGTAGGCCCTCGGTTCAAATCCGAGCGTCGGCACCGTTTTGGACTATAGGCTTCGACGCGATTTGCTGGCTGCTCCGCCTGCTTGAAAACGCTGCGGGGCTCCACCGGGGCTTTAAGGTCGCCGCGTAGGTGAGCGGGATGTGGTTCATGATCGCACCCGCGGCCCAGCGCTCCAAGTTTGGTCCCCATGCGGCTTGGGCGGTGACGCGGAGCGAAGCTCGCAAGCTGCGGCAACCCACAATTAACGCGCTGTTCATGCGCCCATGCGAAGCTGGCGAACTCCCCGCGAATAGGGTGGGTGGCGTCCTGAGTCTCGGAGCAGAAACCCCATGAGCAGCCAGCCAGAGGGTCTGTCGTTCACCGTCTCGGAGCTTTGCCTGGTCCAGGCCTGGGCCGAGTTTCACGACCTGCGCCTCGCCGTGGAGCTAGACCACGCCCCCGGCGGCGAGACGTATGAGGAAGTCCTCGCCCTTTACCGAAAAGGATCGGCGCACCGCCGCTGCGTCCTGTGGCGCACGCCCACGAAGGTCGTCTTGGAGCCGATCATCGGTCGTGCCTCCCGCTTTCCATCCATCGCCGACGCGCTTGACAGCTTTGGCCTCGCCGCGCCCGACGAGCCGCTCACCGACATCGTCCCGGGACCGTTCGCGTTCGGGCCCCGGGGGGTCGCGAGCCGCTCCGAGCCCGCGACGAACAAGGCGGCCTGACGGCCGATGGCGGCATGGTACTGATGCCAGCCGCTCCCTCGGCTTTGAGGGAAGGGACGGACGCAAGGCGGCGAGGCTGACCGGCCCCCGCACCCCGGACCGGAGCTCACGTGACGGATGCCGCTTCCAGCATGGACCAGATTTTGGCGGCGAGTGTGTCCAGCGTGAACGGCTTGCCGATTACCGCCATGCCTGGCGCAAGACACTCCTTCAAGGCGGTGCCTGCGTAGCCCGTGATGAACAGCACCGGCAGACCCGGCCTGCACTCGCGGGCGGCGTCGGCGACCTGCCGCCCGTTCAGCCCACCGGGCAGGCCCACGTCAGTCACCAGCGCGTCCACGCGCGAGCCGCGGGTGCGCTGTAGGATGTGTAGGGCTGCCGGGCCATCGCCCGCCTCTAGCACCTGATAGCCCCGTTCGCGCAGGACTTCTGCGATGACTTCCCGCACGTCCGTCTCATCCTCGACCAGCAGCAGCGTCCTGCCCGCGCCAGTTGACGTATTGGCCGCAGTCTCCGACCCGGCCTCCTCGGCACCCCCGGCCTTTCTGTGGCGGGGCAGGTAGAGACGTGCCGTCGTGCCCCGGCCCGGCGCACTGTCGAGGCGCACGACCCCGTATGACTGCCGTATGAAGCCATAAAGCTGCGAGAGGCCGAGTCCTGTCCCTTGCCCAAGCGGCTTGGTGGTGAAGAACGGCTCGAAGGCGCGCGCCAGCACGTCTGGCGTCATGCCCGTGCCACTATCGGAGACCGTGATCTCCACATACTCGCCGGGTCGCGCGCCCTCTTCTCCGGCGACGTCCGCCTCACGCAGGCACACGTCCTTGGTGCTGATAGTCAGTTGGCCGCCCTCGGGCATGGCGTCGCGGGCGTTGATGGCCAAGTTCAGCAGCACATTCTCCAACTGGTTCGGGTCGCACAGCACCGTCCAGATGCCCTCGCCCATGCGCAAGGCGACCGTGATTTCCGGCCCCACGGTGCGCTGAATCAGCTCCGCCATGCTCTCGATCAGCGCGTCCGGCTGGACCGGTCTGGGTTGCAGCGCCTCGCGGCGCGCGAAGGCGAGCAGCCTTTGCGTTAACGTCGCCGCCCGGTCGAGCGTCCTATGGGCGCTCTCCATGTTGTGGGCGGCCTCCGTCGCACGTCCCTGCTCCATCCGGCGGCGTGCCAGCTCCAAGCTTCCGGAAATGCCTTGCAGCATATTGTTGAAGTCGTGTGCGATGCCGCCGGTGAGCTGGCCCACCGCCTCCATCTTCTGGGCGTGGCGCAGTTGCTCCTCAGCCTGCTCGCGCTCCCGCATCTGCGCATGGAGCTGCCCGAGCGCCTGGGACAGCTCGGCAACGAGGAAGGAATTCTCCAGGTGCAACTCGATTAGGCGCCGGAGTGAGCGGTGAACCTGACAGGCGACAAGTGAAAGACCGGCAGCATAGGCGAACGTGGCCAGCGCCATGGTGTGGGCGGGCGCTCCACTGCTTTGCGCCAGGTGCGCCGCATAGGGCAGGAGCGCCGGGATAATGAAAGCGAAGAAGGCTGGAAGGTGGGCGCTGAGTGAGACAACCGAACCTCCAGCCATGCCGGCCAGGAAGAAGGGCACGAGCATCTGCTGCGCCAGTGAACCCACTCCATCGAACAGGACGCCGGTGGCGCCCCACCCAAGTCCGGCCATCGCGGAGGTTCCGATGAGCCAGAAGCTTGCCCCCCAGGTCGCTGGCCAAGTGCGCAAGCAGTACCAGCAAAGCAAGCGGGCGGCCTGAGACAGCATCATGTAAGCAAGCCAAGCGGCGAGCGCCGAGACCGGCGCGGAACTGGCGAAGCCGAGGGTAAACAGCAGGGCCGTGGTAACATTTATGGCGGCCAGCAACGGTTGTCGTCGGAGTAGATCGGCCAGTAATGCCCCCTGAAGCGGACTGCTTCTATTGCCTTCCGTCCCCATCAGCACGTCCTCCCCGGCTACTAGCCAAACTGGCTGCTAGCCAGAACCAGCTCAATCACTAGTTGGTATCATACCGAATAGATACTATTTTTGGGAATAGGTTGCCTAGGCCCCCGCCCCCGTAGGCCCCGCCGAACCGTGCGAGGCGAGGGAGGGATCGCCGACGCCGGGGCTGGGAGTGACCGGCTCGGAGGACAAAACGGTGCGGGTCTGGTCGCCGGCCGACAGGGTGCTGCCGCGGAACGGTTCCTCACCCGGCGAGCAGGGCAATCCGGCCTCGTTGCCGCAGGACCAGACTTCCCACCAGCGCCAAGTTGGCGAGATTGAACAGCACCCCCGACCCGAAGGCCGGTGCGTAGTATCCGAAATGATCGTACAGCCGCCCGGCGAACCAGCTTCCGAACGCCATGCCACCCATCGCCGTGAACAGCACCAGCGGCACCCGCCATGACGCCTCGGCCGAGGGAAACAAATCCCGGACCGCCACCACATAGGCCGGGATGATCCCCGAGAACCCGAACCCGTACGCGGCAGCGATCAGGAACAGCCCGGCCTCATTCTGCGTCAGCAGGAAAGCCGCGATAGCCACGGCCTGGCACGCCGAGCCGCAGAGCACGGTCAGCAGCCCGCCGTGGCGGTCCGCGAAGGCGCCCCAGAACTGGCGGGCGATGAAGGCGCAGCCCAGGAACACCGACAGCATCGCCGCTCCGGTCGCCGCGCCGATGCCGATGTCGCCGCAGAACGCCACCAAATGCGATTGCGGGACCGCCATCGGCACGCAGCAGCAGAACCCCGCGAGGCAGAGAACCGCCTGAACGGCATTGGGCCGCAGCCCGAGAACGCGCGTTTCCGACCCGCGCACCGCACCCCGTTTGGCGCTCATGGACGTGCCGGGCGCGGGCCGCAGGAACAGCAGGGCCATCGGCAGGACCGCCGCAAGCACCACCCCCGCGTAGCCCAGATACGCAACCCGCCAGCCCGGCCCGGCGATCAGCCGCTCGAAGGCCGCGGGCCAGATCACGCCGGCGATGTACTGACCCGACGAGATCAGCGCGACCGCCGTGCCGCGCCGCCGGTCGAACCAGCGACTGACATAGATCACCAGCGGCGGATAGATCGCGCCCATGCCGAGGAAGCCGATCAGCACGCCATGCGCGAAATAAATCGCCCAGACCTGCCCTGTCGCCGAGAGCGCGAGCCCGGCGGCGACCATCACGCTTCCCATCAGGACGCTATTGCGCACGCCGATCCGGTCGGCGAGCCAGCCCATGACGATGCCGCCCGACCCGGTGCCCACCCAGCCCAGCGCGCCGGCCAGCGCCAGCACCGAGCGCGGCACGCCGAGGTCGGTCTCCATCGCCTTCAACCCGACCACGATCAGCAGGGTCGAGCCATAGCAGACCGACAGGATCGCCAGCGTCACGCACGCCGCGACCCACGAGGCGCGGCTCTCGATCGAGCGCGTCTCCGGGGCTGTCTCGGCCCGGTGCAGGCCGAGGTCGTCGGGCATGACCTGTCTCCGTCCAATCAGCTCCGCATCATGGACCCGATCGCGGCGCCGTTCCACACACGGCGATGCTGGCCTGCCCTACGCAAGGCTCAAAGCAGCTTGTCGGGCGTGATCGGAAGTTCGCGGATGCGCTTGCCGGTCGCGTGATGGATCGCGTTGGCGACCGCTGCGGCGGTTCCGACAATGCCGATCTCGCCCAGGCCCTTGACGCCGATGGGGCTCGCCTTGTCGTCGTGCTCGTCCGCGAAGATGACCTCGATCGCGTGGATGTCGGCGTTCACGGGCACGTGGTATTCGGCGAAGTTGTGGTTCATGAACCGGCCGAGCTTGTGGTCGAGCATCGACTCCTCGGTCAGCGCCATGCCGATTCCGAACACGACGCCGCCGATGATCTGGCTCCGCGCTGTCTTGAGATTGAGGATCTTGCCCGCCGCCACGGCGTTCACCACGCGGGTGACGCGAACGACGCCGAGTTCCTCGTCCACCCTCACCTCGGCGAAGACCGCCGAATGCGTGTAGGGCGAATAGCGTTTCTGGATCGTGGAATCCGGACTTGTGGTCTCCTGCTCCTCGATGCGATCGACGCCGCCCGCCCGCATGGCATCCGTTATGGTCATGAAACGCGACGGATTCGCCGCCAGCGCGATGCGGCCATCCGCGAACATGACATGATCCAGATCCGCGTTGGCCAGCGGCGAGTTCTCGGCTGAGCGGGCGTAGCGGAACAACGTCTTCTGCACCGCGTGGCAGGCCGCCTGCACGGCCGAACCGGCGGAGGCCGCGGTCCACGAACCACCCTCCACCGGCGAGGCCGGCAGCGACGAGTCGCCGAGCCTCACGGTCACGCTCTCCATCGGCAGCCCCAGCGCGTCAGCCGCGATCTGACTGAGGATCGTATATGTGCCGGTGCCGATATCGGCGCTCCCGGTGCCGATCTCTAGCCGGCCATCGGCGGTGAGAATGGCGCGGGCGGATGTTGTCTGCATCGTTGCTTCCCAGATGCCGCAGGCCATGCCCCAGCCCACCAGTTCCCGGCCATCCCGCATGGAGCGCGGCTCGCTCGATCGCCGCGACCAACCGAAGCGCTCGGCACCCAGTTGCAGCGCGGCGCGCAGCTCCTTGCTCGTCCACTGCTTGCCCTCGTTCTCGTCCGTCTCGGCATAGTTCTTGAGCCGGAGCGCGAGCGGATCGACACGCAGGGCGTAGGCGAGTTCATCCATGGCGGATTCGAGCGCGAAGGTACCGAGCGGTGCCCCCGGCGCGCGCATATCGCCCGGCGTATAGGTATCGAGTTGGGCCAGCTTGTAGGTCAGCTTCACGTTGTCGCAGTGATACAGCAGGCCCGACCAGTTGACGACGACCTCCTGATAATCCTCGAAGGTGGAGGTGCCGGCGATGGCGTCATGCCGGATCGCGAGTAGCGCGCCATTGGCGTCCGCGCCAAGCGCCAAACGATTGATGGTGTCGGGCCGGTAGACGAAGGTGAACATCTGGTCGCGGGTCAGCACCACGCGGACGGACCGCTTCAGCGCCAGCGCCGCCATGACCGCGAGGAAAAGTTGGTACTGCGGCCGCAGGCCGGAGCCGAAGGCGCCGCCCACGAAGGGTGATATCACCCGCACGTCGTTTTGCGACAGCCCGAACACGCTGGTGACGTAGGTGTGCGTGTTATGCACGCCCTGGGTCTTGTCATGCACGGTGATCCGGCCATCCCCCTCCCACACCACGGTCGCGGCGTGCAATTCCATCGGATTGTGATGCTCGATCGCGACGCGATACTCGTTCTCGACCCGCACGGGAGCTTCGGCGTACGCCTTGTCCGCGTCGCCGCGCGGGCTCGGCGGCGGCGCGACGCCGGTGCGTTTCTGCTTCGGCACATAGGCTTCGCCGCGCTTGTGGCGCAGATCGGTGGCGTGCTCGGCAACCTCGTAGTCAACGCGCACCAGCGAGGCCGCGTACTGCGCGGTCTCGAGATCCTCGGCGAGGACGAGAGCCACCGGCTGCCCGCTGTAGAGGACGGTGTTGTCATAGAGCGGCCGGAAGGGCGAACCGGGCGGGGCGACCTCGTCACGGTACTTGTGGGTGAACCAAGCTGTGGAGGGGCGGTTCTCATGAGTGAAAACCTGCGCGACGCCAGGCACGGCGCGCGCCGGCTCGGTATCGATCCGTATGATCCGGCCCTTTGCGATCGCGCTCGACACGACAGCGCCGTGCAGCAGGCCAGGAGCGGCGAACTCGGCGGCGTATTTCGCGGCACCCGTGACCTTGGCCCGGCCATCGACGCGGCTGCGGGCGGTCCCGACATATGTCTCGGCGTTTGGCATGGAGAACCTATCGGATGCGCTTGTCGGTTTGCGATTGCGGCGTGCCGGCGGCGGCTTGCGACAGGGCGCGCACGATGGCCCGCCGGGCAAGCTCGATCTTGAAGGCGTTGTGGGCGTAGCCGAGGGCCGGGACGAGGATTCGATCGGCGGTGGCGGCGAAGCTTTCGGCATCGGCCACCCGTCCCCGCAATGTGCCCTCCGCTTCCGTGTCGCGCCATGGCTTGTGCGCCACGCCTCCCAGCGCGATCCGGGCCTGCCCGATCCTGTTGCCATCCATCTCCAGCCCGACCGCGACCGAGACGAGCGCGAAGGCGTAGGACAGGCGATCGCGCAGCTTCAGATACGTGTAGTGCGATGCGAAGCCTTGTGGTGGCAGCTCGACCGCGACGACGATCTCGCCAGGGCGAAGCGTGGTGTCGATCTCCGGATGATCGCCCGGCAGGCGGTGGAAGTCCGCGAATGGGATGACGCGCGCGCCGCCCGGTCCCGTCACATGCACCGTCGCCGCCAAGGCCGCGAGGGCCACGCACATGTCGGATGGGTGAGTCGCGATGCAGTGCTCGCTCGCGCCGAGGATGGCGTGGATGCGGTTGACGCCGCCGATCGCCGGGCAGCCGGAGCCTGGCACGCGCTTGTTGCAGGCCGTACCCGTGTCATAGAAGTAATAGCAGCGCGTGCGCTGCAAGAGGTTCCCGCCCGTCGAGGCCGCGTTGCGCAACTGCGGCGACGCGCCGGCGCGGATCGCGCTCGCGAGCACCGGATAACGCGTTTCGATACGGGCGTCGTAGGCGAGATCGGTATTGGTGACGAGAGCGCCGATCCGCACGCCGCCCTCCGCCGTCTCCTCGATCGTGTTCAGGCCTGGCAGGCGGGTGATGTCGATCAGGCGTGCCGGCCGCTCGACATCATATTTCAACAGGTCGATCAGGTTGGTCCCGCCCGCGATGAAGCGCGCGGCGGGATCGGCGGCCGCCTGGCGGACCGCCTCGGCCAGGTCGGCCGGCCGGGAGAGGGTGAAGCGGTTCATGGCGCCGCTCCACCGCTCTGCCGCAACACGTGCTCGATGGCGGCGACAATGTTGGGATAGGCGCCGCAGCGGCAGAGATTGCCGCTCATCAACTCGCGGATCTCGTCGGCCGTGCGCGCGCGCCCCTCCTTGAGCAGCCCAGCCGCCGAGCAGAGCTGGCCTGGCGTGCAGTAGCCGCACTGGAAGGCGTCGAATTCAATGAACGCCTCCTGGATCGGGTGCAGCGCCCCGTCCGCGGTGGCCAATCCCTCCACGGTGACGATGTCCGCTCCGTCCTTCATGACGGCGAGCGTGAGGCAGGAGTTGATCCGCTTGCCGTCGATCAACACCGTGCAGGCGCCGCATTGACCGTGATCGCACCCCTTCTTGGTGCCGGTCAG